>CALLPK010000031.1 GCA_938015415.1 uncultured Saprospiraceae bacterium | reverse complement strand
TCATTCATCCGAAGGAAAAACCCTTTGTGGCTTCGTGTCTTTGTGGCAATACTCCAGCCATTTACTGAGATGTAGAAAATTCTAAAGTTAATATAGCCTGACCGTATGAACCGTTTATTCCTTCCTTTTATTATTTTTTTCATTTTTTGTGTGAAATCTTTTGGACAGGATAAACCTAATATTCTATTTGTTTTGGTCGATGATCTGGGATATCATGATTTGAGTTGTCACGGGTCGTCTATCTATCAGACGCCACATATCGATCAGCTCGCCAGCGAATCGGTCACGTTTACCAATGCCTACAGCAATTATCCCCGTTGTGTTCCTTCCCGCTACGCTTTACTGACCGCTACTTACCCGTTAATTGGTCAGGAGGTACCGGATGACGGAGAAGCAATAAAAAAAGCGTCTACCGCTGGGACCATTATTGATCGCTTTAATCAGGCTGGATTTAAAACCGCTTATTTTGGTAAATGGCATCTGGGAGATGGCGACAGCAGTCCTCAGGCAATTGGGTTTGATACTTCCGTTGCTGCCGGGAAAGCTGGATCTCCCATCAGTTTTTTTTATCCATTTAACACTCCTAAAAAAACAAATCGTAAAGTCAAAAAAGCACCGATCAAAGATTTTGGTGCGACGTGTAGTCCCGGCGATTATCTGACGGATGTTTTGACGGATCACGTGATTGACTTTATTGACCAATCAAAAGCAGCGCCTTTTATGGCCGTGGTGGCTTACTATGCCGTGCATCAGCCTTTGGAGGCAAAAGAACAAGATGTCGAGAGAAACCGCAAAGAAATCAGCCAACACGATTATGGTGATCTACCAGCCTATATTTCCGAAGGGACCGGACGAACTAAAATGCGGCAGGATCATCCGGTGTACGCAGCTATGGTAGAAAATCTGGATAAAAATATTGGACGAATTTTAATTACCCTCAAAGAAAAAGGAATCGCCGATAACACCCTGATTGTTTTTTCGTCTGATCATGGAGGCTTGTCCAATGATGGGTACAACAAAAGAAATTTAGCTACCGCCAATTATCCTTTGCGGGCTGGGAAAGGCTGGATGTACGAAGGAGGAATTCGGGTTCCCTTATTCATAAAAAATACCAATCGTTTTGCGGCAGTGAAAGATACGCAGTCGATTGTTATGTTGATGGATGTTTTTCCAACGCTTCTGGATATCGTTGGTCAGGAAAAAGCAGCAGAAGTAGATGGCAGCAGTTTTTTACCTGTTTTAAATAGAACCACCGACTGGAGCGACCGGACCGTCTTTTGGCACGCCGCCAACGCCCGTCCTAAAAATACCGGAGAAAGTAAATCTTCTGCCATTCGGTCTGGTGACTGGAAATTAGTTTACTTTTATGAATTGGATCAGGTAGCTTTATATCACCTGAAACAGGACCCTTACGAATCTAAAGACTTGTCTAATCTTTATCCCGAACGAACCAAAAAAATGTTATTAATACTAAATAAATGGAAGGAAAATCAGTAGTTAAATCGATAATGTTGATAAAGATATTTTGCTTTTTGAACGTATATTTAATGGTGGTCAGTCTGTATGGGCAAAAAACCATCACTGGAAAATCATTGATCAATTATGAAAAGTTGAAATACTGGTCACAGAATCAGGAAGGCCTTGGTGGTACTAAAAGTAATAAAGCAAAACTGCCAGAAGATATTGAACTGACTTTTACCACGGAAGTACACCCTGATTTTATCTATAATCTCTCTTCTCGTGTGCCGCTGAAATCGGCTGATATAGCATCCGGCGAAATTTTATTTTTGAGCTTTGTCGCTAAAACGATTCGTGCCGATCTGGAAACGGGGGAAGCTCGTTCTTTGTGGATGTTGAATGTATCAGATAATCCAAAGGATAGAATTCGAAACACTTTCAGTCTCTCTTCCGAATGGCAACAATATTACTGGCCGGTAAAAGTAGAAGAAAAAATTAGCGCAAAAGAACTAGCGCTGGCAGTACAATATGGATTCCCTCCTCAGGAATTTTTAATCAAAAATTTAAAACTGGAAGTATTTGATAAAAATACCAATTTATCCGACTTGCCGAAAACCCGGATCACTTACATGGGAATGGAACCGGAAGCAGAATGGCGAAAGGAAGCCGCAAAGCGTATCGAAAAACATCGGAAAGGAGATTTTAAAATTACCTTTACCCACCAGGGAAAAGCCATCAAAAATTTCCCAATAGAACTTAATTTATTAGAACATCATTTCTCCTGGGGTGCTGCGGTCAATGCTAAAAAAATTCTGAACGATGAACTATATTTAAATCATTTTTCGGATCGCTTCAATCTGGCAGTCTTCGAAAATGATCTTAAAATTAAACGGTGGGGTAGAGCCGAAAAACAAGCGGTAACCCTGAAAGCAATAGACCGGCTAAGAGATCGAAACAGACTCGTCAAAGGACACGTACTGCTCTGGCCTGGCTTCCGGCACCTTACGCCTGCCTACAAAAGAAACGAAGATAATCCAGCAAAAATTACTAAAATGATTTCGGATCATGTAACGGATATACTGGATAAGACCAAAGGAAAAGTAGATCGTTGGGACGTAGTCAATGAAGCTTATACAAATCAGGACCTGCAACGAATTACCGGATCAGAAGAAATTCTGTACAATGGATTTAGGATGCTTGCCGAAAAATCTCCGGAGGTAATCCGTTACACGAATGAATACGGAATTATCAGTAAAGGAGGATTGGATGGTAAAAAACAAAAATGGTATTATGATTACATAAAACGAATTGATGAAAATACCAACGGACTAGTAGACGGAATTGGGATACAGTGTCATATTGGTTCAGACTTAACGCCTCCCCAGAAAGTACTGAAAATTTTAGATTATTACGCCGAGCTTGATAAAAAAATATCTATTTCCGAATTTACTATGGATATTAAAGACCCGGCAACCAGAGAAATATATACCCATGATTTCTTAATGGCGGCTTTTAGTCATCCATCCGTTGATGAGTTTTTATTTTGGGGCATCCAAACTGAAAAAGCAGATCTTTTTCAAGAAGATTGGTCTTTAGGTAGTATGGGAAAGGCTTACGATAATTTAGTTTTTGGGCAATGGCAAACTAATATTTCTGATAAAACAAACGGGAAAGGATGTGTTTCCGGACGTGGTTTTTACGGGAAATATGAATACAAATTTATTCAAGGTAATAAAGTATTAACGGGTACTTTTGATTTTAATCCGGATACGGATGGGATGATCAAAATTGAAGTACAATGAGATGGATTTTAATACTGTTCTTATTTTCTTTGGAATGTTTAAATGGACAAAACCAGCCATCACCTAACATTCTGTGGATCGTATGTGAAGATATCAGCCCAACTTTTTCTTTCTATGGTGATTCGACCGCACAAACGCCAGTCCTTGATCAGTTGGCCGCGGAAAGTTTAATTTATGATCATGCCTTCGCAACCGTAGGCGTATGTGGTCCAAGTCGTTCCTCCATTATCACCGGTATGTATCCCACCAGTTTGGGAACCATGCACATGCGGACTGGAAAAGACATACAATCCTGGGGAAAGCGGATTTACAAAGATTCTCTTCCAACCAAAGATATTGCCGGTACGCCAATCAGGGAATATGCTGCCGTCATTTCAGAAAAAATAAAGTGTTTTCCGGAATATCTAAGAGCCGAAGGATATTTTTGTACCAATAATCAAAAGACCGATTATCAGTTCGCTGCTCCGCTGTCCGCGTGGGATGAGAACGATGGGAAAGCCCACTGGCGAAATCGTCCCCCGGGGAAACCTTTTTTCTCCGTTTTTAATTTTGCGGATACCCACGAAAGTAAACTTTGGAAAAATGCCGATTTGCCATTAACCGTTTCACCAAAATCAGTTAAGATACCTCCGTATTTGCCGGACACGGAAATCAGTCGAAAAGATGTTGCCCGCCATTACAGCAACGTGGAAATATTGGATGCAAAAGTTGGGAAACTAATTCAGCAATTAAAGCAGGATGGTTTGTACGATCAAACCATCATCTTTTTTTACAGCGATCACGGTGGGCCGCTGCCCCGACAGAAGCGGGCGATCTACGATAGTGGATTAAAAGTCCCTTTTTTGGTTAAGTACCCTCAGCAAAAAGTAAAAGGCAGAACGGACCGGTTGATTTCATTTGTCGATCTGGCGCCCACCATTTTAAGTCTGGCTGATATTCAGCCACCGTCCCATTTGGAAGGTAAAGCTTTTTTGGGTAAATATGATACCCAACCCCGCAAATATGTCTACGGCAGCTCCGATCGTTTTGACGAACATACCGATCGAATTCGAATCATCAGGGATAAACAGTTTTTATACGTTCGAAACTTCTATCCTGAATTACCTGGATATAAAGGATTACGCTACCGGGAGAATGTCCCATTGATGGTAGAAATGCTGGAGTTACAAAAGACGGGTAAACTTTCAGAAACACAGAATCGTTGGTTTTCCCCAAAGGATAAGGAAGAATTATACGATTGTAAAAATGATCCGCATAATTTACATAACCTTGTCACCAACGAACAATATCACGGTCAGCTGGCAAAAATGAGAAATTTATTGTTATATCAGCTAAGTGAGTCTCCGGATTGGGGACAATTGCCAGAAGCGGCCATGATTGACCTGATGTGGCCGGATGCAACCCAACCTGTCACTGCCGCTCCCGTGGCAGCGATGGAAAATCAACGAATACACCTTTCCTGTTCCACCCCGGGAGCGTCTATCGTTTATCGGTATACCGAAGGAGGTAAGAATGGTCCCTGGCAACTATATTCCCAGCCTTTACCCATTCATAAATCAGGCTCTTTGGAAATAATAGCTGAAAGAATTGGTTTTCAAAGAAGTGAGACTATTTTATTTAAATAGGTTTAAGCGCTCATTTTTTCTGATTTTTTACCTAAAAAACGGGGAAATGACAACATTCAGACCCCTCCTGACGATTTTCAGACTAGATTTTCGCAATTATATTGAATATTTGTTCCATCATAGGAAATACAAAATAATCGTTGGGTAGGGTGCTAAATGATTAATTAAATATTTTAGACCAGTACCTTTCTCATTTATATTTTTTTACCAACAAATTCAAATTATTATGAAGTCAATTAAATTTATTCTATCCCTTTTAATCGTATTTTTATTTGTCGGCGCAGGAAATGCGCAATCTGACAAAATGGCACAAAAAGCAGCAAACAAAGTAGCGGAGTTAAACACCATGCTTGTTTCCGTCAATCCTGAGGCAGCTTTGAATGAAGAGCAAATTAAAAAGATTACTGAGCTGGAAATAAAGAAAAGTCAGGAAATGCGGAAAATAAAGAAAAGCGAGGCTACCGAGGAGGAAAAAACCGCGCAAAAAAAAGCAGTTCGTAAAGAAATGAGACAGGAAATAAATAAGAATATTCTGACCAAAGAACAAAGAGCCGCCTGGAAGACAGGAAAGTCCGCCGCTAAAAAAGACTAATTAGTAAATTTAAAAAAAACAAGATCATGAAACAACCATTACCCAATAGACAGATTTTCATTTTATTTAGCATGTTCCTTTTTGTTAGTACGCTTTCTGCCCAATCTATCTGGGACGGAGGCGGAAGCACTACCGACTGGAACGATCCACTTAACTGGGCCGAAGACATGGTGCCCCCGGCCGATTCTCTCATTGAGTTTAACGAGGATGCCACCGTAACCGGAACGGTATCTGTTGTGCACCCCAGGGTAAACATCAGAGGACAAGCTAATGTTACGTTGGATTTAGATCTATCCATCGGGAATGGGACAACGGATGAAAATTCGCTTACCGTTGGATCTGGTTCAACCTTCAATTTAGCCGCTGGCCGTACGCTTACGCTCAATCCTCCCGCTAATAAACAAGGGTTACCTCTTTTTGCCAGTACGGATTCTACTACGATCAACATTGCTTCTGACGCTATTATAAATATTCAGCAAGGAAACAATGGTGTTAATCTTTCCAGTACCAGCTCTACGATAACCAACAACGGGACTATTAATATATTGAGTGCCGTTAATCTTGGGATCAAGTCTTCGGGCATGTTTCTCAATAACGGAACCATTAATATTACCGAAACACAAAATGATGGCATTCAGCTTCTTGGGGGAACATTTCAAAATAGCGGTAGTATCGTAATTTCCAAAACCGGAGATGATGGCATTGAAGTAATCGATGACGGGATGTTCACCAACTCAGGAGTTCTTAACCTGACTGCGAAAGATGATGCCAACTCAGGTAATAATCCTATCGCCGTTGGAACGGACATGGCCGCCGGATCTTTTGTTAATCAAACCAGTGGTATCATCAACGGGAGTGGTGGTGCCGGAGAAACCGGACGGGCTATATTTACTAACGAAATGGGAACATTTGAGAATATGGGACAAATGAACCTTACCGGAGGTTCTGACGGTTCCCGCTTTTACAATCGGGGTACTTCTACCAACGGAATGAATGGCATACTGGACCTGGATAATGGTCGTGCAAATATCAATCAAGGAAGTTTTGTCAATAACGGTTTGGTTAAATCAATTCGTGATGCTTCTTCTATACTTACTGCCGAAGGAACATCGGCTACCAATAATGCATTTTTTTCCTACGATGGATCGAACACTTTTGCCATTGGTAGTGGCGAGGTTGTTAATAATGGTATTAGTTTAAACAACAATCAAATTAATATCAATGCCATGAACACTTGTATGGTTGATATTGCGGAGGTTCCTTACGAATGGTCTGAAGGTGCAGCTAGCGTAGGAACTGCTGATGCAACAGGATTGTTAATGTTTCCGGCACAATCCGTATCTGCTGACTCGGTTACCCTGGTAACTTCTATTCCTGGTGTATCTGTTAACGTAAGAAATATTTGCGCAGAAGCAATCATCATCTCTTCCATTTTTAATCCGGTTAAAACGATTCCTCTACGTATTTTTCCTTCGGTCCTTAACGGAACGGAAGAACTACATGTTGACCTGTCGAGTTTTACCACCACAAATATAGAACTTCGAATAGTTAATTTAACCGGACAACTTCAACAGTCTTTTAAGTTAACTGGAGGAGCTGTTCAACAGATTTTACTCAACGATTTAGCTCCTGGTATGTATATGATGCAGGCGGAAGATGGAACTAAAATAGCCATCGCTAAATTTATAATCGCGCAATAATTTTTTCAAAAACCTTACTTTAAAATTTACAATAATGAAAAAAATAACTTTACTCTTAGGCGTTTTATTTCTATTTGCTGGAATATCCACTGCCCAGGATTGTCCGGACGGAAATGCTGGAAATACTTCAGTCAGATTTACCGGATTAGGAAAATTATATATGGAATGGGGAACCAATGCTCAAGCTTCTCAAGTCTATTCCAATTTAACAATTGGTGCTAATCCCTTGGCTGGGATCGTTCTGAACGGAACCGCGAACGGTACCGGAGCCGCTATTAATAATTTTCAAATCTTAGATGAAGACTTGACTAATCCAAGTGGTAATCAATTTAGAATCCGGTCTGACGATACGCCCTTATTCGCAAACGGAGGTACCTTTACCGGAACAATTACTTATACTTTTCAAAATGGGACGACCCTAGTATGTAGTTTTGCTGATGGTGTGCTTCCAATTACTTTATCCGAATTTTCTGCCAAGCCTGCATCTAAATCCGTGATGATTAATTGGAGAACAACGGCGGAATTAAATAACGATTATATGGCCGTAGAGCGTAGTGCGGACGGAAGAACCTTTCAGGAAATTGGGCGTCAATTAGGCGCTGGTTATTCGGTTAGTTTACAGGAATATAAATTGGAGGATACTAATCCTGCCAGAGGTACTAATTATTACCGCCTCCGCCAAGTAGATTTTGACGGAACTGAATCCTACAGCCATATTGTACAAACTTCATTTGATGGCAAAAGCCACAATGGTCAACTGGATATTTATCCAACGGCAATCACCGGATCAGATGAATTAACCGTAGATTTATCTGCTTTCTCTGCAGGTGATATTCAGCTGGAAATTTATAATATGAATGGTCAATTGGTCCAAGAATACCAATCGTATGGTAGCGAAAAAATAGTTTTGCCGGTGACGGACTTTGAGAAAGGTTTTTATGTGTTGAAGGTGGCAGATGGATACCATACTGCAATTGGTAGATTTATGAAAGTTCATTGATTTTATTTTTTAATAATCTTAAACTCAAAGTTATGATACGATTTTTATTTTTAATTATAACAATAGGAACGGTTGGATGGCTAACAGCCCAACCCGTTTCTCAGACCTTTACTGCTTCACCGCCAACAATCACTTCGGACGCTGCGGTAGAAACATTTACGTTTAACATTCCCGATGATTGGCAGGCAGATATTTGTGTGGAGGCCTGGGGAGCCGGCGGTGGTGGTGGAAGAACCGGTCTTAATGGTGCCGGGAATAAATTTCCTCCGGGTGGAGGAGCGGGAGGAGGAGCCTATATTCAACAATGTTTCACCGCAATCCTTTGCGGAGACTACAATATTGAAGTGGGAATTGGTGGTGGATATAATTTGAACGGCGGAGACTCCTCGTTTGATTTTGATGGGACTAAATACGACGCGGAAGGAGGTAGAAGAGGAGGGTCAGCCACTGCCACTGGTGGTGGTGAAGGAGGAGTTGCCTCCGCTGGTACAATAGCTGTTAATGGTGGCAAAGGAGGAACTCGTGCCGGAGGTGGGGAGAATCACGCAGGAGGCGGAGGAGGTGGCAGTGGACCTGCCGCTGCCCCAGGAAATGCTGCGGTAGATTGCGTAGCAGGAACTGCTGGCACAGGGGCGGGAGCCGGAGGAGACGGAGGAGATTGCAATGGGGCTGACGCCACCAATTACGGGGCTGCTTCTGCCGGAACAAATGGGGTTTTCCCCGGAGGCGGCGGCGGCGGCCGGGGAGGTGCCCTGGCGACAGCTATGCCGGAACAGTTTCCTGGACTCGGAGCTAATGGTCAAGTTATTGTTACCGTTTCTAATGCTGTTTCCGTTGCTTGTACTCCTTTACCAGTCGAATTGGTTTCCTTTACTGCAAAGCTACAAGATGAGCAAGTGGTGCTTGATTGGAAGACCGCTTCGGAATTAGATAATAACTACTTTTCTATTGAGCAAAGCACGGATGGTCGGCTTTTTAAAGAATTGGAAAGGGTTAAAGGAGCAGGAACTACTAACATCTCTCAGACTTACCAGTTTTTTGATTCAAATCCTGATGATGGTGTAAATTACTACCGGTTACGGCAGGTGGATTTCAACGGTGATGAAAGCTTTAGCAGTATCGTACAAGTTACTAGTAGTAAGAATCTAAAAATTGGGGAATTATCCATAATACCGACGATTGTACAAAATGATGCTTTCCTGAAAATTGATTTTTCTGGAATAAACGAATCTGAAAGTATACTCGAAATCATTAATATCAGCGGTCAGGTCGTGGCTACCTACCAGGTAAATTTAGGGAACGGCCAACAGGAAATTCCCGTTGCTGATTTAGCCAATGGAGTCTATCTTGTGAGAACGATGACCTCCGGTCAGTTGATGACGGGTAGATTTATGAAAGTCAATTAGTAGATATTTTTTCTTATTGTAAGTTTTTTACTCCAGCGCTTTGACCATCTCAAAAAGAAGGATAAAAGTGCTGGCTTTTTTTTCTTAATGATCTTTAAGAAGTAAACTATTATGGATAGATATATGCTGATTGTTGTCTGTCTTCTTAATATATCCACTTTGTATTCACAAAATAGTAAGCCCAATGTGCTTTTTATTCTTGCGGATGATTTGGGTGTTAACGCGCTCAATTGTTATGGGAATCAAAAAGTGGAATCTCCTAATATCGATCAACTGGCTGCTGATGGGATGAGATTTACTAACGGCTACGCTAATGACCCAACTTGTGCACCTTCCAGAGCTTCTATTGTGACCGGTCAGTATGTTCCTCGCCACGGAATCTACCGAGTGACCGACCGACATCAACAAAAAAAGGAATGGTTATCTAATATGAAATATTTGCCTCCACAGATTCTTCGCCCCACCGGAAAACAACCAGGAATAGATCCTGAAAAAATTACCATCGCCGAAGCCCTGCAGGCTGCCGGATATGCCACTGCAGCCTTTGGTAAATGTCACTTTGGAACGAAGGATTTATCTTTTAGGGCTCATGGTTTTGAGGAGGCTGTAGAAACCACTAAGCATTATGATTTTAAGCACGAACCAGCGCAGACGGATATTTTAGACAACGAATACAATGCGGACTATACGACCCGGAAAGGAATTGATTTTATGAAAAGAAAGGTGCAAAAAGAACAGCCGTTTTTTTTGTATATGCCTTACTATCTTGTGCATAAGCCCTTAGAGCCAAAACCGGAATATCTACAATATTTTAAAGATAAATATGGCAACGAATTTAATGATGAAATATTAAAAGTACTGGCGATGATAAAAAGCCTGGACGAAAGTGTCGGACAATTATTGACTGCCTTAAAAGAACTAGGGATTGAAGAAAATACAATGATCATTTTCGCTTCCGACAATGGTCATTATAAAATCAAAGATAATTTCTTCAACCAACCTTATCGAGCCTACAAGGGCAGCACTTTTGAAGGGGGGATTCGGGTTCCTTATATCTTCAAATGGAAAAATAAAATTGCGGCTAACGCTACCTCGGCTGAACCCATCCTTCACATTGATTTATATCCTACGATTTTGGGATTAACCCAAACCGAAGTACCTGCGGATTATATATTGGATGGTAAAGATTTGACACCAGTTTTATCAGGTGAGAAAAGTAAGCTAGATCGAACGGCTTTGATTTGGCAATACACCAACTATGCCGGCTTTAATCAGAAGAAAAACAGCTGGCGATCAAGCTGGGTAAATGTCATTCAGTCGGAAGGGTATAAAATGACCGAAGACGTAGAAACGGGTAGATATTTTTTGTACAATCTGAACGAAGATCCTTACGAGAAATATGAAATTGCCGGGGAACGTCCCGAAAAGCTAAAGCAACTGCGAAAACTTTTAGAAGAATGGAAAAGTGAAACGGGGTCTGAACTGCCAAGACCAAATCCAGATTTTATGGGGCCGAATTAATGAAAATTATTATGAATAAAAATAAAAAAATGACGATAAAATTTGTCCAGACCCTACTGGTTCTATTACTTGGTTTTTGTTCCTATGGACAAAATAGCTGGTACGTTAGTCAGCAAACCGGAGACGATGCCAACGATGGAACAAATGCTTCTGCTCCTTTTGAGACGGTAGAACATGCAACGGGTTTTTTACAACCCTCGGACACTTTATTCTTTATGGGACTTTTCACCAATACTTCTTATGAGCCCGATTACGCATACGCTAATAATATCAATGACCCTCATCTCTGGACCCAGGAAAATTCCATTCGTTTTTCAAATGTTAATGGAACGGAAAACCAGTATATTACTTTCAAGTCTTTCGATGAAAACACCTTGTTAAAAGGTGACGGGGCAAATATCTTTCGTGGCCTCAACTGCTCTTATCTGCGAATTGAAGGATTTGATATTTATGGAGAAGTCGAAAATATCCCTTTGTCCACTGCAAAGGCGCTGCAATTTCTTTACCGGGAAAATAATTCTGCCAATGCAATATACCGGGTGCCGCCCGGAACCTCAGACTTGGAGGTTGGTAATATGTCTTTTCCTGTTCTGGAAAATGTGAGCCGACCTTCTTACACGGATACCCGCGGATTATATTTAACGAATGTCCACCATATTGATATTATCAATAACCATATTCATCATACGCCGGGAAATGGAATGAGAGTATCCGATTGTGATTACCTAAATATTATTGGTAACGAAGTCGCATATTGTTCTCTGAAATCTTATTCCGGAACCCATGGTTTAGTAGTAACCAACGCTTTTAGCTTTGACAATGAGACGGGTTATAAAATTAATATTTTACAAAACAAAGTACATCATAATTATAATGAAATATATTCCTGGGCACCAACCAAGGATATTATTACACCAAAAATTGACGAAGGAAAAGGAATTTCCATGCAACGGAATGAGCCAAGCACAGGTTGGACGCACGGTCGGTTTTTGATTGCTAATAACATTACTTACTGGAATGGATTTAGCGGGGTTCATGCCAATGCTGGGCATCGAATGGATTTTATAAATAATACCTGTTATATGAATTCGTACACCAATTCCATTACCAACGCCGGTTCCGAACAGTCGGGGAACAATGTCGGGGTCAGTGCTTCTGTTAGTGATGATATTCGAATTTATAACAACATCGCTTTTGTTGATGCCGGATGGGGGGGATTTCCGATTTCTATCAGAAATACCACTGATTTAGAAGTAGGAAATAATCTTGTTTTTGGGATCAACGGAACTTTAATCAATGATCCCGACCTGCAAAATATTGCCGAGAATACCATTACCGGAAATCCACTTTTTGCAGATGCAGGTGTTTTTAATTTTTCTCTTTTAGAAAATTCTCCGGCGATTGGAATGGCTAACCCCTCTTTTGCACCTGCGGTTGATTTCTTTAATAATGCTCGTGTTAGTGTGCCGGATCTGGGAGCCGTGGAAAGCGATTTATTATCCGGAACAGTAACTTATTTTGAAAGACAAGAAATCAATGCCTTTCCCAATCCTTTTTCGGAAGAAATAATATTTAAAAACCTGGATGAAAATGGTAGCCCGGTTAAAGTTTATAATATTTATGGACAAGATTTGACGCACCTGATAAATGTAGATAGAACAGTAGTTAGCAAAGTTAATACCATTCTTTTACCTAAAGGTATCTATTTATTTAAAATAAAAAATACAACCAAAATAATGTTAAAAGAATAGTCATCAGTATTTTATTAAAAATAAAAATATTGTTAATCAGTTTTTAGAATTAGATTTTATTATGAGAATATTTAGAGGAACGGTATTGTTTTCGTTGTTTTTTCTGGGATTTATTTTTCAGTCAGAAGCGCAGGAATTACTTCGCCAGCCTTACCTTCAGGCGGTCTGGGCGGATAGTACGACCATCATGTGGAAAACGGATAGCACCGTGAAAAAATGTATGGTGAAGTATTCTACTGTTCAAAAGGAAAGATTTTTATTTTTCTTTAAAAAAGAAGTAAAAATAACAGAGACTAAAGAAGGAAACTTAAACCTGCACGCCGGATCTAAATTAAACGAAGTCGTACTAAAAAATCTCAGACCGGATACGAAATATTTTTACGAAATATTTTCTGATGGTAAAAAATTAGCTGGAGGAAAAGATTATTATTTTGTTACCGCTCCTGATCATCCTAAAAAGAAATTCTCTTTTTACGCGCTTGGTGACATCGGTGCCAAACAGCCACGTAGTTTTGCTGATGAGTCCGCCAACGAAATTGATAAACTGAAAGTCCGACCCGATTTTGGACTCGGACTGGGAGATATTGTTTACCCGAAAGGCGAAAGCAAAATATACGACGAGCATCTTTTTAAACCCTTTAAAAAGGTATTCAGAAATGTCCCGTTTTATCCAGTTTTAGGAAACCACGATTGGTTGACAGATCCCGATTATAATTTCGAACAAGAATGGCGATTGCCAAATAACGAACACTTTTTTACTTTTGAATACAGCAATACCTTTTTTATTGGTCTGGATTCCCGGGATGGAAATTTT
>CALLPK010000030.1 GCA_938015415.1 uncultured Saprospiraceae bacterium | reverse complement strand
CTTATACTACGTTTATTCCTTGATCCTCACCCCCGAGACAAGGGGGCATGGCTGCCAACTTTCATCACCTCACAGTATTGAGACAATTAAGAGATAATCTTTCTTATCTCCTTTTGTTAATACAAATATAGGGCTAAAAGCTTCTCTGGTGCAAATATTTCAATAAAAAGATTTAATTATTACAATTTTATCAACAAAAAACAATACAATCAATCATATTTTTAATTTCACACATTATAGAGGGCAAGTTTTTGAAATATTTGCAACGGAATAGCGATTTCAAACTCTATTTCATCGAGAAACACCTCAATTACTTCCAAAATAGTTAAATAATTGCCGTTTTTAGTGAAAATTTTTAAGAAAGATAGAAGTTATCTATAAATCCTTATTCATAAAAGTGGTCTTCTCCAATAATTGCCTGACCGTCCGGTCACTAAAGACTTTCTGAATCTTATTCAAATGCCCCATCCGGTGCAGATCTGTTGCCAGAAAATCAACCATTCCTGCTTTTAATAATTTAATCCCTAATTTTTTCTGACCGTCTCCATAATGGCCGGCGAGCGAAAGGAGGTTTACTTGAAAAAGGCATCCTGCCGTCTTTAATTTTTCGAATTGGTCAAATTGATCCATAAAATAAAGGTAGCGCTCAGGATGCGCCAGAATGGGTTGGTAACCTCTGGTTTTAAGCCTAAAGATAAGATCTCGCCCGTTTTGTGGTGCGGCAAAAGTTGAAAATTCAACCAGGATGTATTGATTACCAAAGGAAAGCAATTCGGTATCACTATCCATTATTTTTTCAAAATAGTCATCTAAAAAATATTCCGCAGCGGCTTCGACCGGAATGTCAATTCCTGCTGTCCGTAAACCATCTTTTACTTTTTTCAGACCTGCCCGAATGATTTCAGGCGTATTGGGATAATAATCGCCGATGATGTGTGGGGTAGTAATAATCCGGGTATAGCCTAAATCCGATAAACCTTTAATCATCGCAATACTATCCGCTACGGTTTTAGCACCATCATCAATCCCGGGAATAAGGTGGGAATGAAAGTCAGTTCCAAGAAAACGGAAATCAACCGGACCATTTGATTTTTTACGAAAAAAAGAAAACACGTATTAATTATTTGATGATGATTCAAAATACCATTCTTTATCTAAAGAAGTAAAATTAACTTATAGTTTTTTTATATCAATAACAATATTTTATAATTAGATAAAGGCATAGTCCTTGATATAATTAATATCAAGCACCACTACTCCACTTATGTCATTACTAATAAACTTTGTACCGCCGGAATACCGCGCCAACCGAAAGCTAAGAACCAGCATTTTACTGATTCTTTCCGTAAATATCGGTATTCTTATTTATGCGCTAATTATTGGATTTGCTTTTTGGAAATTAGAATTTACCTTCGGAGTACGCCTGGCTTATGTAACTGTCGCAGCCTCTCTATTATTTTTTCCCCTAACCAGATATAATAAGTCTACCTTATTAAATGGCTGTTATTTCACCTTGTGCAGCCTGGCCTTTTTTACCACTATCTGTCTGGGTACTGGTGGGATTCATTCTCCTTATTTACCGTGGTTTTTAACTATTCCAGCAGCTATCTTTTTTTATATTGAAAAAAAATACGCGCTTCCCTGGGTTTTCCTCACCGTAGGCTGTGTTGTATTAGTAGCCCTAAGCAGCATTATGGGAATCAAAATTGCTGAACCACTTCCGGATTTAGTCTTGGTCTTCTTAAGAATAATCAACTTTACCATCATGACCTACCTATTGGTCCGTATTGTATACTCTTTCCGTTATAGCTACCGTTACGTCAATAAAAAACTAAGCAAAACGGTAAAAAAACTGGAAGACACGAACGAGGATCTACAAAATTTTGCCTACATCGCTTCTCATGATTTACAGACTCCATTAAAGAGTATCAACAGCACCATTAAAGCGTTGAAAATGCACAAAAAAAGTCAAAATCATCAGTCTGACCCAACCGAAATCCAGTGCTTAGAATTTATAGAAAATAATACCGCCAGACTCGCAAATCTGGTAGAAGATATTCTGAATTATTCCCGGGCAGGTCAGCACCAGCCCAAGTTAGAAAAGGTGGATCTGAATCAAATCATCCAGGAAATTCGCCAACAAGTGACCGCAACCGGTCAATATCCAAATTTTATGATTAAATCTGTAACACTTCCTACCGTCGTTACGGACCGCACCATGATTTTCCAGATATTCCAGAATATTATTGAAAATGGATTAAAATACAATAAAAGTAAACATCCAGCAATACTTATTGATCTAGCGCACGACATGAAATATGATCATCTCACCTTTACCGATAATGGCATTGGCATCAAAGCCGAAGACAAGGATAAAGTGTTTGGAATGTTTAAAAGAGTAGGTGAAACACAAAAATACCAGGGAACTGGAATTGGTCTGGCCATTTGTAAACGCATTATTGATGAAAGTGGTGGAAAAATCTGGCTAACATCCGTTCCCGGGGAAGGAACCGTTTTTCATCTGGAAATTCCTAAAAAAAATCACCCAGAAATCCCCTCTGACCCAAACATCAGTGCATCCGGGAACGAAATCGAAATAGAACGTGTTCCCTCATAAATATCCAGTGAGTGAATAAGGTCTTAAAACAACTTCATTATTATTTCTGAAAAAAACAGTCTTAATTATTGCACTTATTTATAGAAAAGAATACCTTTGTCCCGCTCAATTAAGGTAGGACTGAAAATCAGGACTTCTTTATTTGAAAAGCCTCAATAGCTCAGTTGGTTAGAGCGGCGGACTGTTAATCCGTAGGTCCAAGGTTCAAGTCCTTGTTGAGGCGCTTTACCTAAAACGGTATCACTTATTAATAGTGGTACCGTTTTTTTTATCTTTGTCAAAAAAATCATAATGGAAGGTTATATTAAAACAACTCATGCTAGTCCGGCCATTGCGGAGATTACTTTTTTTCATCCAAAACATAATTCTCTTCCCGGCTATCTGCTCGCAGAGCTAAAAGCGGCCATTGAGGCTTGTGGTACAGACGATACTACGCAGGTTATTATTTTAAAAAGTGGAGGCGACCGAACTTTTTGCGCCGGTGCCAGCTTCGACGAATTGATGGCCATCAATGATCCGGCTACCGGAAAAAAATTCTTCCAGGGTTTTGCCGGTGTCATTAATGCCTGCCGGAAATGCCCCAAAATCATCATTGGCCGGGTTCAAGGCAAAGCCGTTGGTGGTGGTGTAGGTATTGCAGCAGCCGTGGATTATTGTCTTGCTACCAAATATTCGGGGGTAAAACTCAGTGAATTAAACATCGGCATTGGTCCTTTTGTGATCGGTCCAGCCGTAGAAAGAAAAATAGGTGGTGCGGCTTTCAGCCAGTTAGCACTAAACGCCAACGTATTTCAATCCGCCGAATGGGCAAAAGCCAAAGGCCTCTACGCAGAGGTACACGAATCTGTCGAAGCACTTGACACAGCAACCATGGATTTGGCAAAATACCTGATCAGCACCAATCCCGAAGCACAACGGGAACTTAAAAAAATATTCTGGGCTGGAACCGACCATTGGGACAAATTACTCGAAGAACGCGCGGCGATGAGTGGACAATTGGTATTATCTGATTATACTAAAGATGTTTTAAAACAATATAAATAGGTATGAAAATTACCAATGGAGTATTAGCAATTCTTTTCTTTGTATTTGCTGCCCTGCAACTCAATGACGCTGATCCCTGGGTTTGGGTGATCATCTACGGAGCGGTGGCAGTACTCTGTGGATTAACGGCATCTGGCCGTTATTTTCCAAAACTCATCCTGGGAGCAATCCTGCTTACCATTTTTGGCATTGGCTGGTATCTGCCGGATTTTGTTGATTGGTTCCAAAATGGAATGACTTCGATCACTTCCTCTATGCAAGCAGAAACACCGCACGTGGAGTTGGTACGGGAATTTTTAGGCCTGGTACTCGTGCTGATAAGCCTGGGATGGTTATACTGGTCGGGAAAAAAAGATAGCAGAGGTGTCCCTGAATAGAAACCCTCCGCTAGATTATCTGATCTTAATAAACCAATACTTTTTGATGGGCAATTTTTTCTTGACCATTAATGATAGAAAGAAAATAAGTGCCGGGTGCCACGTTAGGAAAGTCAATAAAAGTATCTTCACCCGAAGCTACTGGATCAGCTTCTGTTTTTATCGCTACTACTTCCCCCAGGGTATTGTAGATAACGAGCTGTAAATTTTCGTAGACTCGATCTTCTAAAGATCCTAATTTAATATTAAGACATTCGTTGGAAGGAATCGGATTAGGTGAGATAATAATCGGTTGCTTGACTGGTGCTGATCGGTTGATCACCTCCACCGAAGAACAAAATAAACTTCCATCAAAATCCATCTGCTTGAGACGATAATAAACGGTACGATCTCCAAAAATTTCCATATCTTCATACACATAATAACTCGTCTCCGTTGTTGTGCCGGCGGCCTCTATCCTTGTAATTTGTTCGTAGCGCATTCCATCAAAACTGCGTTCTATTTTAAAGCATTCACTGTTAAATTCTTCGGCAGTCACCCACTTTATTATGACTCGACCTCCTTCTTCTGCCACCGAGAAATCTAGGAGCGTCACTGGTAAAACTCCGTTAACAGTATTGGTAAAATCAGAAGGTATCGAAACCGTACCGCCACCACCATCACTGGTTCCATCAAAAACCAAAATTTCACCCTCCGCAGCCGGAGAAACCGTTTGACCTTCGATCCACAAACCAGCAGCCACCGCTACCGTTTCTCGAGTATTACCATCGAGCGGTCCCCAACGAACAAAGTCTTCCATATTGACTTCGTCATTATACCCACCACAAGTGCGATGGTAAAGCGCAATTTCTCCGTTCGTTGATTTCATATTGAAACCGTTGCCTGTTAACTCTAAAATTAATACTTCTCCTGGTCCCAGTGCTGTTGCATTGCCAGAAAGAATATTAAACCCAGATTCATTAACCTGATCGTAGGAAGGACGATTACACAAACACCAGTTAGAAACATCCACAGGTGAAGCACTGAGATTCCTCAACGCAATTTTTTGGGTTATACCCGGAGCTGGGTTGTAAAGAACCTCCTCAATCACTACATCTTGGGCAGATAATTGTAAGGTCGTAAAGACAAATAGACATGCCAATAGCTTTGTAAAATTACTCTTCATAAAACAATAGTTTGGTATTTGTAAAAAAAGGTTTGGGGAGGTATATTTAGAGGTATATTTAATCAATATTACTTAATATGTATATACATACGAAATTTTACAGAATTTGGATCAGTTCATCCATCGAAGAAATAATTTTGGCTCCCGCCGCCGTCAGCGCTGCACCATTTGTGTCACCCGCATAGCCATATACGGTCATCCCAGCAGCGCGACCAGCTTTGACACCGGCCACACTATCTTCTATTACGACACATTTTTGGGGTGCTACCTTCATTCGGTTAGCGGCGTGGAGATACAAATCCGGTAATGGTTTCCACTTTTGAATATCGTAGGCACTAAAAAGATGTGCTTCGTCAAAGTGGTGGATCAGTTTGGTAATTTGGAGATTAGAAATAATTTTATGCCGGGGGCCATTAGAACCGACACATTTCGGTAACTTGAGTTGATTCAGTAAATTTTCGATCCCAGGAATTGGTCGCAGATCCGTTTGAAAGCGCTCGTGGCACATTTGACGGTACCGACTTTCGAAATCAAGTGGAATCGGTTTAGTTATTTTTTCTTTTAAAAAATCTACAGCGTATTCAATCGAAGTACCCACAAAATAATTGATCGACTCGCGGGTAGTCATTGGGAATCCCAATTCAGTCGCAATTTCGGCAATTGCTCCACAGGAGATAGATTCACTATCTACTAAAACACCATCGCAATCAAAAATAACCAGCTCGTAAGCCATAACTTATACACTATTGGCAACTTGTTCTTTAATTTTTTCAAGTTCATCCTTCATTCGGACAACGATACGCTGAATTTCTGAAGAGTTGGCTTTTGAACCAAGCGTATTAATTTCACGCCCCATCTCCTGGGAAATAAAGCTAAGTTTACGGCCTTTTTGCATTTGCGGCTTGTCCAATTCTTCAAGAAAATATTTACAATGCTGAGTAAGTCGGACTTTTTCCTCGGTAACATCAATTTTTTCTAGATAATAAAGAATTTCTTGCTCAAAACGATTGGCGTCAATATTATCTTTCCCGATATATTCGTCGATATTTTTTTGCATTCGGGTACGAATTACCTCTACTCGCTTTTTTTCAAAAGGGTCAAGGATTTCCAGGTCCTTCATAATATTAAGTACCCGTTGCCGACAATCTTTTTCCATCGCAGCTCCTTCCTCTTTTCTAAATCCGTTAAACTTAGTGACTGCTTCTTTTATGGTAGCATGGAGCGCTTCCCATTCTTCTTCACTCAGATCAGAATCAGCATTGGACACGACATTGGGTAATCTTAAAATTGCCTGCACGAGATCACCCGTTGGCATTTCCAGTTCGCCCATAATCTGAGATAACTCATTGTGGTATTTTTTGAATAACGCCGTATTCAGACCGTACTCACTATCACCATGAGCAGATTTGATATCGATGGACATATCAATTTTCCCACGCTGAATGTTACTGGTAAGATATTTTCGAATAATCTGTTCCTTTTCCTTGTAATTTTGGGGAATTTTAACCCTTAAATCCGTAAACTTGCTATTAAGCGAGCGAACTTCAACGGTAATCGTTTTCTCTTCAAAACGAGTGGTCGTCCGGCCATAGCCAGTCATTGATAATAACATTTATTTTAAATTGAAAACGAGTTAAGAAAAAATCATACTTATTTGCAAGGATCGTTGTTTTTTTTGATTTACCCAAACGAAAGTTCCCAAAAAGGACAAAGTCACTGATATTTACCGTTTTTTATATTTGAAATAAAAATAATAACTTAAAATAAATCGCTGATTTCCTTTCAATTAACCCAGAAAAATGCGAAGTTTGCACCGTTTTTAAAAGTATAATTTTTATTTATAACTAATTCTAAACCAATAGAATAAATGAGGAAAGCGGATTTAGTTGCAGCTATCGCAGAAAAAACTGGCGTCCCCAAAGTAGACGTATTAGTTTCACTGGAAACTTTCTTTAAAGAAGTAAAATCTTCTCTTTCAGAAGGTGAAAATGTGTACATTCGGGGATTTGGTAGCTTCATCGTCAAAAAGCGAAAAGCCAAAGTCGGAAGACACATCAAAAAAAATATCTCCATCGAGATTCCCGAACATTTCATTCCTGCTTTTAAACCAGCTAAGGTTTTTATGGAACAGGTAAAAGATAAGGTGGCTGATTTGCCCTCAGATGATAGCCATAAAGAAGTCTAAAAAGTAATTTATGACTCGACTTCAGCAGGTAGTAGTGGCCGGTGCGGTTTTATTATTTGTTGTTCTTTATTTTGGTTTTGACACCAAACCTAGAGAACGACAAGGTATTGATGCGGCCCGAAAGAAGATTGCGGTAAAGACAGATATACAGGCTTTGCTGGCTGAAGCACGGGAAAAACTGGATCCTGATGAGTTGACTTTTCTAGGCAGTGTTCATCAGGTTTTAAATGCTACCGAAGCTGATTCTCTTAAAATTCCTATGTGGAAAGAACTCTCCAGCGCCTGGTATAGTTACAACCGACCGGATTTGGCAGGGCATTATGCAGAACTAATAGCTGGTGTTTTAAACACTGCCGACGCTTGGTCTATTGCTGGAACTACCTACGCAATTGGTGGTCAACGCCTCGAAAACGAAAAACATCGTATCTTTGCAACTGAACACGCTGCCGCCGCCTTTGAAAATGCTATTTCACTGGAACCGGATAACGTCACCCACCGTACTAATCTGGCAGTGTGTTACGTGGATAATCCGCCCAAGGATAATCCAATGAAGGGGGTGCAAATGTTACTTAATCTGGATAAAAAATATCCCGAAGCCATTGGAGTACAAAATACGCTGGCACGTTTTGCAATTAAAACCAGTCAGTTTGAAAAAGCAGCCGCCAGGTTAGAAAAAGTTTTAACACTGGACGTCAACAATAGAAATGCTATCTGTCTGCTTGCCCAAGCCTACGAAGGATTGGGCGAAACAACTAAAGCCATGAATTTTAATGAGCGCTGTCAGACACTCCTTAAATAGGCTTGAACAATTAGACAAATTTTTTGTTTTATATATGTAAGTTATTTATAGCTAACGCTTTAACTAACTTCTATTTTTTAATTTTTAAATCATATTACTATGCCGTGTGGAAAAAAGCGGAAGCGTCATAAAATTGCGACGCATAAACGCAAAAAGAGACTTCGCAAGAATCGTCACAAGAAGAAGAAATAAATAACTGGGTACTTCGGTGCTGCTTTTATTTATCAGACTGAACCGCTCGTCGGTTCGAAATATATCCGATGACTATATCAGTGTGGCTAAATTTTAGCTGCTATACTGGTATAGTCGTTCGTGTATATTGATGTATAGGAATTTAAGGATCAATTGTATGTATCTAAATGATCAAATATTTTCTATCCATCTTGTAATTTTATTTTTAAGAATTGAGTAGATAAGTATAAACTTACGCTTAAAATATTGCCATTAAAACGACCACCAGAACCAAAATCCCAAAAAAAGAAATTACGATGACAGGTTTTGTCATTCGTCTATGAAATTCTCTTCAGGCATTTTTTCGGCACTTTTTTTATCTACCTGCTTCTACCCTCGCTTCATCATTAAATGCGAATGTATTTATTTATTTATACTGCAGCAAAAGATGATTGGGCCTTTGCGGTCATGGAGATCGCTCATTCTATAAATGTGTATTGTGGAAAAAGAACTCATCATCAATTCAACGCCTGCCGAAGTTGAAATTGCTTTATTGGAAAACTCCAAACTGGTAGAAATTCATCACCAAAAAACAAATACTAATTTTACCGTTGGTGATATTCTTTACGGACGTATCCGTAAACTGATGCCTGGCCTGAATGCGGCTTTTGTTGATATTGGTCATAAAAAAGATGCATTTTTACATTATACCGACCTCGGTCCACGCCTGAAATCCTTACTGAAATATACCAAGGGAACCGCTTCAGGCGCCATTAATACGGCAAACCTTGACAACTTTATTATTGATCCGGATATCAATAAAAATGGAAAGATTGACCAGGTTTTAAATAAAAAAGATACCATTCTGGTACAAATTTTAAAGGAGCCAATTTCAACTAAAGGCCCTAGGCTAAGCTGCGAAATAACTATTCCCGGTCGTTATATTGTCTTATCCCCTTTTTCGGAAGTGGTCGCTGTTTCTAAAAAAATATCTAGTTCAGACGAGCGCGCGCGCCTACGTACACTGGTGGAGAGTATCCGCCCCAAAAACTTTGGAATTATTGTCCGTACAGCTGCAGAAGGTAAAAAAGTAGCAGATCTTCACGAGGAGTTGTCCATGATGCTGGACAAATGGAAAACCGTACACGAAGAGCTACACAAATCTACGCCGCCACAGAAATTACTTAGTGAACTGGACAAGACGACCAGTATCATGCGGGATATCCTCAGCGACTCTTTTAATCGCATTGTGATCAACGATAAAGAGCTTTACACCAATGTGAAAAACTTTATGGCTTCGATCTCTCCCGATCAAGTCAACATCGTCAAACATTATAAATCGGCCCGCCCTATTTTTGATGCCCACGGAGTTACCCGGCAGATTAAGTCTTCTTTTGGAAAAACGGCAACCATGAACAGTGGTGCCTACCTCGTGATCGAACACACGGAGGCGATGCACGTGATCGATGTAAATAGTGGACATAAAGTAACGAGTGGCAATCAGGCCGAAGCGATCCTGAACGTCAACCTGGAATCTGCGGACGAAATTGCCCGACAACTACGGTTACGAGATATTGGAGGAATCATTATCGTGGATTTTATTGATATGCGAGTCGCAGAACATCGCAAGCAACTACTAAATCGGATGCGGGATGCCATGAAAAAGGATCGCGCACAACATACGATTCTGCCCCTGAGTAAATTTGGATTATTACAGATTACCCGACAACGGGTGCGCCCCGAAGTAAATATCAGTACGGCCGAACTCTGCCCATCTTGTAATGGCACTGGAAAAATTAATCCTTCTATTTTATTAACGGATAATATCGAACGGGATCTGGAGTTTATCATTCAGTCAAGACCTAAAGCAAAGTTGTACTTACACGTACATCCGTACATACATGCGTATTTGACCAAAGGAATCCGTAGTATTCAGGTCAACTGGTATCTGAAATATTTTAACTGGATTAGAATTAAACCTAACTCTGATTTTCAGCTGATGGATTATAAGTTTTTTGATTCGAACGAAGATGAAATTCGTTTGACTTAAACGTCTTCGTTATTTCAGAAAAGAGAGCAGCTGCGTAAGTCGGTTGCTCTTTTTTTAATACTAATAGGGACAACCACAGTCTCCGGCCCGACAAGCGGCAAAACTCAATAAGATAATTACGAAGCATATTATTTGGTACGGATTCTTCATCTTTTTCATTTTCTAAAAATTTCAACATTAGATTTTACCAAAATTACTATTTTAATTTTAATAATCTGAGCATCCGACAAACCTTATGATGGGCACTAAGTTATAGCGCTAATATTTAAGTTTCTCCTTATCTTCGTGTCATGGCATCACCATTTCCTAATATTCTCATCGCTCCACTTAATTGGGGGCTTGGTCATGCGACGCGTTGTATGCCATTGATTAATGCCCTGATGGATCGTGGTGTAAAGCCGATATTGGCTTCGGACGGAGCGGCGTTGGCACTCTTACGTGAAGAGTATCCTGATTTAACAGCTTTACCGTTACCAGCCTACGATATTCAGTATCGTGGAAATAACATGATGCTCACCATGGGTGCCCAACTTCCCAAGATTCTCAGGGCTATGTTAGCCGAACAAAGGGCGATAAAAAAAATAGTACGAGATCATCAAATCGACATTATTATTTCGGATAATCGGTATGGTGTTTTTCACGAAAATTGTCATAGTATTTTTATGACGCATCAGCTAAATATAAAAATTCCAAATCGTATTTTAGAAAAAATTGTGGCCAGCGTGAATCATCGTTTAATCAGCCGCTTCAATGAATGCTGGGTACCTGATTATGCGGTGGCGCCAAGACTGGCGGGAAGCCTGTCGGAGAATACTGGTTTGGCAATGGTCAAATATACGGGGCCGTTATCACGAATCAAAAAGAAAATTTTACCTGTAAAATATAAATTAGCCATCGTCCTTTCCGGACCAGAACCGCAACGCACTAATTTAGAAAAAATACTATTGAAGCAGTTAGTTAATTTTCCGGATAGAGTCTGTTTTGTACGGGGTGTAGTCAATGATGCGACTCCGCCGCTTGTTGATAATAAAAATTTTTTTATCCAAAATTACCTGACGGCAGACAAATTAAATCAGGTTTTAAACGAAAGTGAAATCGTAGTTTGTCGATCTGGATATAGTAGTTTGATGGATTTGGTAAAATTAGGAAAACGGGCGATTCTGATTCCAACGCCCGGACAAACGGAGCAGGAATATCTGGCAGAGTATCTGTCGGAAATCGGTGGATTTGTGGCGGCGGAGCAGGCAGATTTTGAGCTTAAGAAGGCCTTGGTATTATTAAATAAAACAACCACGAAGAGCTGGCCGGAGAAGGATGAATTGGGAAATTTATTGGATGACTTATTGAAAATAATAAATAAAAATTAATTTATCATACGCTGTAATAAGTCTCGTCAAACTAGTTGTTTTCCGTTTAGACAAGTCCGAAGAGAGTAAATAGCTAATGGCCTAAAAAACCTACTTCCGGTTAAACTGACTCATCGTATGGGCCATCCCGATAGTTCCAAAAGCTTCGACGGTATCAGCGGCGTGGCTCAATACTTCCGGAATATCCACGGCTTCTTTATCGGACCATTTACCAAGCACAAAATCTACCTGTCGGCCCCGTGAAAAATTACTACCAATGCCGATCCGCAGGCGGGGATATTTGCTGGTTCCGAGTACCCTTTCGATATCTTTTAAACCGTTATGACCACCGTGGGAGCCTTTGCCTTTAAGACGTTGACTGCCGAAGTCAAGATTCATATCATCAATAATGACGAGCAGATTTTCGGGTTTTATTTTTCGGTCTTGCATCCAGTAATTAACAGACTTACCGCTGAGATTCATAAAGGTAGAAGGCTTGAGCAGAACGAAAGTGCGGCCTTTGTGTTTAAATTCTGCGATATCACCCAGCGTTTTATTAGCAAATTTCACATTGTAGCGACGTGCCAGGGTATCCACGACGTCAAAGCCGACATTATGTCGGGTACCATCGTATTCTGCGCCCATATTACCAAGGCCGGCAATCAAATATCTCATTGGATCAGGTTCAATTTCAGGAGTAGAAAAATATGCTTTAATGCGTGCAAAAATATTCATAATATAGGTACAGATGTTAGGTAAAAAACGAATATCGGCAAATATCCGCTATGATCTTAATAAATCGTATTATCTTGGTGTAAAGAAATAATTAAACCATTTATATAAATCATGGAGACAAAATATAAAACGCCAAAGTGGTTAAAACGGTTACAAAAAGAGAGTTGGAATCTGGAATTATTAATTTCGGGTTTCTCTGTTTTTTTATTGTTTCAGGGCCGAGAAATGATTCAAGAGCTCTTGAATCAATTCAATGTACATTATGGAGGTGGATCATTTAGACTAATTTTGCTCGCTATTCTTTTTATTGGTTACCTAGCCTGTAATATTTTAATTTTTAACTTGATCCTGCATATTCTTCTTAGAGGTTTCTGGATTGGTGCCATTGGGTTGAGCTCCGTGCAGAATAAACAGGATTTTTCGACTTTACGTTATACAAAAAAATTCACTACTCAGCTTAATCAAAAAGTATCTTCGTTAGAAAAGCTAATTATCCGACTGGATAATTTTTGCAGTGCAATTTTCGCTTTTACTTTTTTGATTGTTCTAATGCTGCTGTCCTTTTTTTCGGTTATTATAATAATTACTTTCATTTTTCTCACTATTGAGAAACTAGAAAATTGGTTTTTTCCAGAAAGCAGTGACCTAGTTAATATTTTTGAGCTAATTGCTCTGGCGATATTTGGTCTTACCGGACTACTCTACTTTTTCGATACGCTTACCTTGGGTGGATTAAAGAAGATAAGATGGCTACAAAAAATTTACTATCCTATCTACCGTTTTTTTAATTTCATCAGTTTTTCCTCCGTTTATAATGCGCTTTATTATAATTTATTGACTCGATTTCCCAAGCGCTATCTAATGCTAGCCATTGTTTTTTATATAGGATTGTTCCTGTTAAGTCCATTCTCTACGTATAATCTGTACCGTTTTTATCCCGATAATGAAACTAACAGCGAATTATTTACGAATACCTATGATGATCAATGGTCTCCCAAAGAACAAATTGGCAATGCCAGTATTTCCAGTCTAATTATCAAAGATCAATTTTTACCGGTATTCATTCGTTATAATAATAATCAAAATGAGGTACTTTTAAAAAATTGTCGGGATTACGAGCCTAGTAAAAAAAGTGATTTTATTTCGGGTATCCGTATTTCTAAAAATGGATTTTCCATTACGGATCCTAGTATTGCAGAAGAGGCGCCCGAAAAGTTGTTAAACTGTTTACAACAGCATTACCGACTCTACCTGAACGATTCGTTATATCAGCCAACTGATTTTTACTTTTTCACCCAAAACGGTGAAATCAGAGAAAAAGGATTAAGAACTATACTTGATATTGCACAGTTGCCACGGGGAAAAAACTTATTAAAAATTACCCAGATGGCCCTCGACACCGCAGATATACCCTTCGAAAAGGATTACGCCACCATTCCTTTTTGGAAAGAAGTTGACTAATAATCTGATTCGCATTAATAATAAATAACTTCACAAATTATGATGAAAGGCGATGTTCCTTCCAAAAAAAAGATACCCTTTAAAATTAAGGCGCCATTTAGAAACTATCTAAAAAAGAACGGACGGGTCATTGATTTACCTTTGCAATACCGTGATCTGTTACGATACGTGGAATCTACTTCTCTAATCGACGCAGAGGGAAATGATACGCTTTGGGAAACGGTTTATTACACCCATCAAGATCAGGATGAAATTGAAAAAGCATTGACATTGATTTACGCGCTGCTGAAAACAGATGGGAATACGCAAGTACTGGAACATCTTCAGGTCGCCCGGATTGATTTTTGTACCTTTGGAAACACGCAACCTTTTCGAATTCGGATCATTAACCGGCTCAACGATAATTACGATCATTTTTACGTAAAGAAAGCGGATGCGTCCCGGGTATATGGTCTGGAACTCGAGCATATTCTGGCCCCCGAATACATTCTATATCTCGTAGATGGGGATACGCTGATTGAGGAACACGTAGCCGGGATTCCGGGCGATCTATTTATGAAGACTGGATTGCAGGATTCAGAATTTAATCAGATCAGAATCGCTAAAGAATTTGTCAAATTTAACGAACGTTGTTTTGTACGATTACTTGGAGATATGCGCGCGTATAACTACGTGGTAGATGTAACGCCGGACATTGAAGGTTCACAATTCAGGATTCGTGCGATAGATTTTGATCAGCAATCTTACGAAGGTCGAAAAAGTTTTTATCTTCCACAATATTTCAAAGAAAATAATCCAATCATATTTTTGGGTATTCAACATATGAAAGCCGAAACCGTCAAACAATATCAAATGGAAGAACGTAGTCTTATTGCAACACGGGCCAAATCGCAGCGAGCGCGATTAGGTAAATTATTCAGTATTATGGTAAACGATAAACTTTCGGACGATGGAAAGGTTAGTCTACTAAAGGAAGAACTTAGTTATCATCATAAGACCAATGATTTTGACGCCTGTAAAAATATGGGAGAGATTGTTTTGACCAATGTTAATTTGGTATTGAAAAAAGAATTTAAACAAAGTATTTAGACAACAAAAAAATTTCCTCCTATACCCTAAAAATTTTTAAGAAAAAAAGAATTTTGAAAATAATACAAATCACCGATCTGCATCTGGACCGAAAAGGTAAAACGCCTTACGATATTGATGTCAGAAAAAACTTCACGGATATTATGCGGGAGGTGCGCAGTGCGCAGCCGGATCATCTGGTAATTTCAGGTGATTTGTGTTTTGACAAAGGCGAGAAAAAAATCTACGAATGGATCAGGAATATTCTGGAGTTACAGGACTTTTCGTATAGCTTGATTGCCGGCAATCACGACGATCCAATCTTAATGGCGGAGGTCTTTGGCCTGGAACATTTACTAACCGACGACGAAATATTTTTTGCCAAAAAAATCGGTAAATCTACTTGCCTTTTTCTAGACACCGCAAAAGGATATCATTCGGAAAAACAACTCAATTGGCTACGCCGACAATTACATAATCACAAGCGGGAACTGATTGTCTTTATGCACCACCCTCCCTTTAAAGTCGGAATGCCTTTCATGGATAAAAAACATGGACACCGGGACATGAAAACCATCACTAATTTATTGACCAGTTATTCTAATAACATCACCGTTTTTTGTGGACACTATCACATCGAAAAAACAATTCGTTATAAAAATATTTTACTACAAATCACGCCTTCCTGTTTTTATCAACTGGATCAAAACGCTACGAAATTTAAAGTAGACCATCACCGAATTGGGATGCGGATTATTGAAACAAAGACCAGTCGGATATCTACAACGATGCATTATTTTCCGGGAAATAAGTAAGGTTAGTTTAGACGGACATCGAACGTTTACTAAACTAGAGAAAACTGGTCAAATCAACGTAAGTTTTTTCTCGAAGTTTAGTAAACGTGTAACCAAATGACCGGATGAGACTAGTGGTTGTGTCCCTCGTGGCTTCCGTGATCGTGTCCGCTATGATCGTGTGCCGGTGTAGCAGCCTTGGTTTCGTTGAGGGTGTAATCCATTTTACACGCAGGACAAGTACCGGGCTTATCGCTACCGCTGCCAACGCATTTCATCGGGCAAGTATAGGCAGAGGTATATTCTTTAGCAGTGGTGTCGGTTTGTTTGACAATTTTTGGGCTAGATTCGCAGGCCGTAAAATTAATACCTAAAAACAGTAGAGAACCACATAAAAAAAGTTGGAAGAGGAATTTCATAATTGTTATTTTAGTAATTGATAATCGGTTTTATTGACTTGATTTAGTCTGTCACCTCTTTTCCAGGTGATACCTATACGAAGATAATCAAAACTGATTTACTGGTGCGGTTTTGGGGGATGTTTTTTATCCAGCAATAAAATGTTAATGGCTTTTTTTAAAAATAAATCCATGTTCTTTTCTTGTTCTGGTTTTAAAATTTTTCTCACCTCCCAAAAATGATCACGGGTGATTTCTACTTTTTCCTTTTCAATCGCCTGAAAACGCAACATCAGACTATCTCTTTTCGAAAGATTATTATTAGAAAATATTTCATAAAAATAAGGCGCTAAAATGGCACTATTTTCTGCATTTAAAGCGATTATCGCGCTACTATGTTCCTTGATTAAATCATCAAAATCGGCTTGTTGCGAAGCATCTAATCCTAGTATTTCAACAGCTTCCTGATGGAATTTTACTTTGAGGTTCTGCTTTCTAGGTCCTCTCTGAAAAAGAAAAAAAAGTAATCCTAAATTAAGGAGTAGCAGAAAAAAGGTAGCTGTTTTAAAAAAAAATAGCGATTTCATTATTCGTAGATTTTAAAATCTGAGATTAATTCTGGAGCACTAGCGGTTTCATCGGAAACAATAGCCCTCGGATTATTTTCAAAAACACTGTATGGATTCACTGCAAAAAAATTAAAAGCCAGTAAAAGGACTGCAGCAGCTACTCCTGCTAGGCTTTGAGAAAATGGCAGCACCCGAATTTCGGTCTGATCAATCCTACGCTGAATATCATTGAATAAATCTCTTGACGGGGAGACCTTTTTATTCCTCTGCATACTACTAAGGACGTTTTCCGTCCATCTTTCTGAATTTATATCTTTCATAATCTGGTTTTTTTCTGGTATTATTTAGACAAATATTTTTTTATTTTCCTTCGGTGCGGATAATGCGGACGTAGTTCTTCTCTTAATTTCTTTTTGGCTCGTTGTAATAAAGATTCGACCGCTTTCAGAGAAATTTCCATAATATCCGCAACTTCCTGCCGTGGTAATTCTTCAATAAAACTCAAAATAAAGGCCGTTTTTTGTTGACTGGGTAAGGTTTCAATAACGCGATAAAGCAAAATGGCATTTTCCTTGTTTTCCAAAATTGCTCCTGGATGAACAAAATCAGTTGCTTCTTTCTTAACAAAATCCAATCCTAACCAGTTGTTTCGCTTTTTCTTTTTAATATAATTTAAAGAAGTATTGACAGTAATCCGGTAAATCCAGGTACGTACGGCAGATTGACCATTAAAGGTGCCAGCTTTTTTATAAATATTCGTAAACACATCTTGGGTAATCTCTTCGGCAGCTTGTTCTTCCTGCGCATAGCTCAATGCTAAACTGTATACTTGTGGCGCGCACAAGTCGTAAAGTTGCCGGAAAGCAACGGTATCACCGTCTGTAATCGCGGTCAATAATTCTAGTATGTTGTCAGGCTGTTGAATATTGTTTGTTAAATTGTTAAAACTGTTTTACAGCAAAAGTAAAGCGTAAATATTTTCAATGGTATAAGGTTATATTTCTTCGATAATTTCTGCTATTCGATCCATCTCTTCTTCGGTATTAAAATAATGTGGAGACAGCCGAACCACCCAATCTACGCCTTTTTTATTAAAATCAATCTGTCCCTGATTTTTTTGACTGATCCCATAATAGACTTGGTATTTAGAAAAGCTTTTTCTAATTTCTTCCTGGGTTTTTCCATTTTTTCTAAAAGTAAGAATATTAGAAGTCTGCGTTCCCAGATCATAACAAGTCACGGACAAAATAGCTGACAAATTATTGCGCAACCGCTGCATGATTTTTTTATTTTGGTTTTCAACCTGCTGGATCCCAATTTCATTCAGATATCTTATGGCTTCGGTCAGTCCCGTCAGCATCGCGTAAGGTTTTTCCCAGTTTCCGAAGCGTTCCGCAGTATCTATCAATTCGTAAGTATCATTGCCCGTCCAGGTAGCATTTCCGCCGTCCAGTAACAACGGCGCATAACCCTTATTCAGAATCCGATCCGATACGTAAAGAAAACCCGTACCCCGTGGCCCTCGTAAAAATTTTCGACCAGTAGCGGTTAAAAAATCGCATTTAATATTTTTAAGATTCACGTCCATTTGTCCGATTGACTGACAGGAGTCTAATAAAAATATCAGCTTTTCGGCAGCACAGATTTCGCCAATGGTCGCAACGTCCTGCACCATTCCAGAGTTGGTGGGAATGTGGGTAACCGCTACTAATTTTACTGGATTCTGATCTATCAGTTGACGAAAATGATCCATGTCCAAATCTCCATTTGGCAGACTTCTGACTATTTTAGTAATAACGCCCCGTTTTTTATAGAGCGATAAAAATTGTAGAAAATTGGAAGTATAATCCACTTCGGAGGTAATGATCACATCTTTGGCATAAAGTGGAATCGACGAGAGGGCTTGCATGAATGCAGCGCTGGCACTATGTGCAAAAGCAATATTATGGCTTTTACATCCAATGAGGTGTGCAGCCTGCTCATAAAACTGGGTAAGCTCTTCGGCTTGTTGCTCAGCGACAGTATAACCTCCCAAACGTTCTTCGCGGTGGAGATATTCCGTTATTTTTTTTGTGACGGATCGGGGCATGAGGGAAGCGCCGGCGCTGTTCAGAAAAAGTTTATCTCCGTAATCTACGAGGTCGGCGTGTATTTTTTGGTGGTTCATTTTCAAGGTTGTTAAGTTGTAAGAAACTATTTTTTTATTTCAATGAGAAATTACTAAAATAATTTTAAAAAAATTTCGGGTTAATTAATATGAATTTGTTTAGGAATGTTCATAGAAAACGAGGCTAAGTACTTGTTTGTCAATACGATACCAATTTTCAGGTTCGTCTCGAACGCTTTTGACCCGGCACCAAAAAAAGATGGATTGACCTCCCGTCTGAACAAGAAATTATGATCCGGCACTACAATTTAAGTGATCAAGATTTATCTTGCTCTAGCGGTTACTAACCCGAATAAACGCTTTCTACAGTTCAACCCTCATTTGCGACAATTCAGCAATTATTCCCTTTCACGAATGTCCTTAATTTGACATCTTTGGATTAATCATAAAAATCTAAAGAAATGAAAAATTTACTATTACCCCTGATCCTGATGTTCTCCTTCAATTTTAGCTTTGCACAACTTACCCAAAACGTCAAAGGAACCATTGTTGACAACACTTCCAATACACCACTAATTGGAGCAACCGTTGAGTTAATTTCAATAACCAATAGTAAGGGAACGACCACCGATATAGATGGATACTTCCGACTAGAAAACATTCCGGTGGGACGCCATACTTTTCGGGTAAGCTACTTAGGCTACTACCCGATTGTTTTGCCCGACATGGAAGTAAACGCTGGTAAGGAGTTGATTATAAACGTCGGGTTAGAAGAGTCCGTTGAGAAACTATCTGAGGTGGTGGTTACTGCCGATGCTGAAAAAGATCAGGCGCAAAATAAGTTAGCCACCTTGAGTGCCCGGACCTTTGGCGTGGAAGAAGTAACCCGATATTCGGGTGGACGAAGCGATGTAGCGAGGCTCGCAGCTAACTTCGCGGGCGTGGCTACTTCGAACGACAGCCGTAATGATATCGTAATTCGTGGAAATTCACCGACGGGCGTTTTATGGCGACTCGAAGGGATTCCAATTCCTAATCCAAACCACTTTTCTACCCTTGGAACCACCGGCGGTCCAGTCAGCGCATTGAATCCTAACTTACTTAAAAATTCTGACTTTCTTACTTCTGCTTTTCCGTCCGAATATGGAAATGCGCTTGCTGGTGTTTTTGATTTAGGCTTTCGAAGCGGGAACCGAGATGAGCACGAATTCATGTTTCAGATGGGTGCCATCTCTGGAATCGAGGCGATGGCAGAGGGGCCACTCAACAAAGATAAAAATAGTACTTATCTCATATCTGCCCGTTACGCTTTTACGGGTTTAGCAACGGCGATCGGAATGGATATTGGAACCAATGCGGTCCCCAATTACCAGGATCTCAGTTTTAAATTTGATTTTGGAAAATCAAATTTAGGAAGATTTACTTTATTTGGAATCGGTGGTTATAGCGATATTGAGTTCTTACACGATGAGATAGATGAAACCGATTTATTTGCCGCTTCGGACGAAGATTCATACGCTACTTCTATATTTGGCGTAGTCGGATTAAAAAACAATTTGATCATTAATGATAACACTTATTTACAGTCTGTACTGTCTTTTTCAACTGCCGGTAACGTCTTCGATCAGTTTCGATTTTTTAATTTAAACGAAAATACTGAACAAAGAATTAAATGGTTTGAAACGGACAACCGAGAAAACAGTATTTCTTTTTCTAGTTTTTTAAATAAAAAATTTAGCGCAAGATGGACTACACGTACTGGTTTTACGTTGGCCCACCGACGCAATGATATCAATGCTAGTGGAAGCGACAACCGGGCCGATCGGGATGGCGATGGATTTCCTGATCTAACCAATATTTTTAATTTTGATGGTAATGCTACCCTATTAGAAGTTTATTCTCAGAGTCAATTTAAACCGGTCCAAGACTGGACATTTAATATTGGATTACATACGCAATATTATAGTCTAAATAAAGATATGGTGGCAGAGCCCAGACTGGCCGTCAACTATCATTTAGATAAAAAACAGACGTTCAACTTAGGCTATGGATTACATCACCAAACCCAACCCATTCCCATTCAGCTATTGGTAGAAGAAGTGCAACCGGGCGTTTTCGAAGCCAATAATAAATCGTTAGGGTTTACCCGTAGCCATCATTTTGTGGTTGGTTATGATTTAAAATTTGCCAAAAACTGGCGTGCTAAAATAGAAACCTATTACCAGTTGATTGATCGAGTTCCCGTAGAAAGAAGTCCTTCCTCCTTTTCTATGTTAAATATTGGGGCTGATTTTGGTTTTCCAGAAGATGCTTTTAATTTAGAAAATGCGGGAACAGGAAGTAACGTTGGAGTAGAACTTACGGTAGAGAAATTTTTCAGCCGTGGATTCTATGGGTTGTTGACAACTAGTATTTTTGATTCAAAATATAAAGGTAGTGATGGTATCGAACGGAATACCGCTTTTAATAATGGATATGTTTTTAATATCTTAGCTGGAAAGGAATTCAAATTTAAACCAGATAGCCGTTTTACCTTTACCTTTGATACCAAAATTACCACTGCGGGAGGGCGGTATTACACACCATTAGATTTAGAAGCTTCCATCATTAGTCAGACTCCTCAAGAAATAGACGAATTGGCTTATTCTGAACGCTTCGATAGTTATTTTAGATTTGATGTAAAATTTGGTTTTAAAATGAATAGTAAAAAACGCCAGATCTCTCATCAGTTTTTTATGGATATTCAAAATGTAACCAATCGGGATAATATTTTTGCCCGACGGTATAACCGACAAACCAACATGATCAACGAAGCCTATCAGCTGGGCTTTTTTCCTGACTTTATGTATAGGATACAATTCTAAAAAACAAATTGCTTAAAAAATGCTTACAGCAAAAAACAGTACAAATAAATGGCAATACATTGGGTTCAATGATACCTGGTTTGTACTGTTGGGGATTCCGATACTCACCGTTTTTATTATTATTTTATTTTTTCAAAAACCCGAATACAGCAATCTCCCTTTTATGCGAAGGTTTTTTGGTGGTCTTCCTTTTACGACTCTTTACTGGCTTCTTACCAGAAGTGTTATGCAATGGCTGAGAAAAATATATGAAGATCTTTCACAAACCATGACACGAATGATGCTGGTGGCACTGTTTGTCCTATTTGTCGGACCCTGCATAGGTGCCGTATTAAATTTATTTTTAGAAATAATAGCAAATTTTATTGGTTACGAACGAGTGAGTATCCATGCTTTTTCTATAAAAAAGTTATTACCTGTTTACTTTGCGTGTTTCTTCATGGTAGCGGTTTACGAAGCAATCTATTTTTATACCAAGCTCAAGGAAACCATCGAAGAACGAGAACAAGCCAAACAGGCACAGATCAGATCAGAATTGGAAGGATTACGTAGTCAGGTTAATCCTCATTTTTTATTTAACAGTATGAATACGCTCATGAATATTGTGGTGGAAGATCAAAAATTAGCTGTTAATTTTTTAGGGAAATTATCAAAGGTTTATCGGTATGTTTTAGAAAACCGGGAAGAGCAGATTATTCCTTTGCAAAAAGAACTGAACTTTATTGAAGCGTACGTCTTTTTGCAAAAAGAACGATTCCGTGGCAGTTTGGAAGTTGAAATAAATATTCCAGAAGCATATTCAAATCATAAAATAATTCCGTTGAGTCTGCAGATTTTATTTGAAAATGCAATTAAGCACAATGCGGTATCACAAAAAAAACCATTGTTAATCGAAGTGTTTTTGGAGCGGGATAATTTAGTGGTTAGAAATAATTTACAACTAAAAGAACAGATAATGGACTCTACTAAATTTGGCTTAAAAAACATCGAAACCAGATATCGTTTTTTCACCCAACAATCCATTAGTGTTAGAGAAACCAATACCCACTTCTCCGTAGCCATTCCTTTACTGTCAACCGATTAATCTACCAAAGTTTAATTATGAAAATCTTACTCATCGAAGACGAATATCATGCTCAGGAATATCTCGTAGGACTGCTAAACGAGGTCGCCCCCACGTCAGAAATCCTGGCAAAAATAGACAGCGTGGAAGACGCAGTCCACTGGCTCCAAAACAATCCAGCCCCAGATTTAATTTTTATGGATATTCAACTAGCAGACGGACTCAGTTTTTCTATTTTTAAAAAAGTAAACGTGAGCGCTCCTACTGTCTTTATCACTGCCTTTGATAAATACACGCTACAAGCTTTCAAAGTCAACAGTATTGACTACCTCCTAAAGCCAGTGGATGCGGACGAACTGCAAAATGCACTAGATAAATATCAAGATATTTATACTAAAAAAAATGGTTTCGACACGGATAGTTTGCAGAAAGCACTATCTCAACTTTCTCCCAAAAACAACTTTCGTCAACGCTTCCTGATCAAACAAGGAAAGGATTTTATCTACGTACCCACCGAGAATATCGCCTATCTCTATTCTGAAGACAGTCTAACCTTCCTAGTAGACCGCCAAAACAAACGGCACCTACTCGACTCACCACTCGACCAAATCGAAAAAGAACTCTCTCCTGATCAGTTTTTCAGAATAAACCGTAAACAGATTGTGCATATCCAATCAGTTCAGAAGATTTTTTCCTTTTTTAATAATCGTTTGAAGCTAAACTTAAACCCAAAGAGTAAATTAGACGCCATTGTCAGCCGCGAGCGGGTGCGCACTTTTAAAAAATGGGCAGGACAATAAATAAAAATACCTGAACAAATTGTCGACAATTCGTTCAGGTATTTACCTTCTAGCTTAGGAAATTTTTATTCTGCTTTTACAAAGTTTACAAACTGACAACCTGATTTTCCGGTTATTTTTACAATATAATATCCGGAAGGCAGAGACTGAATATCTTCTATCGCTAGTTGAACCGGCCCATTGTTGAGATAAATTATATTTTCAAACAATTTACTGGAGTTTCGATCGAATATTTCGACTCTTACTTCCTCCTCAAAGCTTTCTGTATCCTGAATATATAAAACATCTTTAACTGGATTTGGATATACGATGATCGACGTATTCTCTTCTAACTTAACTGCTTCTATCGATGAATATTCGTAAGAGCCGTCTTGGTCCACCATTCTAAGTCTGTAATAATTCCAACCAAAGAAGGCGGAGACATTATTTATCGCATATTGCGCAGGCGTAGCGATTCCTCCTTCACTCTTGACGTATTCAATCGTCTCATAGTTCCTTCCATCAATCGAATGTTCTACGAGGAAGTGGCTTACGTTTACTTCAGACTCCGTTTGCCATTCCAGATCAATGCTGCCCGATCGAGGCGTTGCCTTAAATTTTTTCAGCTCAACTGGAAGCGAATTAAAGGAACTGGTAGAAGCTAAGGCAAAGGTCTCTACGCCAAATGGTGGTGGCTCACTCAAAGAACTCTCTACAAATCCACCCGCACCAACGATTCCAGCAGACTGCTGACCAAAATCTCTCCACTCTGTGCCATCCCAACCGGCTACTGCCATATCATTTACTTCTGTGATCCCTGATTCATTAGAATCCTCCCAGGTCAAGGTAATATTCAGGTCACCTGTATTCGCATTTTTTTCTACGATCCAGTGCCCATCTCCACTTACACTGTTAAGACTATTTTCAAATGTTTCTACGCCAAACGGAGGTGGCTCGCTTAAATACTCTACGGTCACTTCAGACGATGGATCGCTAATTGCGGAAAGCGTGATGGGTGCGTAAGCACTATTAGTTCCAACTGGCAGCGTAAGACTATTGCCTCCGGTAGCACCCATTACTTTGATCGGACCTTCAATATAAGCGTCACTACTACCGGAGATGGTTGCACCATCCTCCAGGATTACCATTGCGGTTGAATCTGTTTTTAAATTATTATTCGTCAGTACCAAAACGTCTTTAACAATCAGGTCTTCTAATAAAACAAATGCCTCAGGAGCGGTATTTTCCAGTCTAACATTTTTAAAAAACAGGGAATCTGTTCCTGAATTTGGCAATTTACCTTCCGGTATAGTTTGGGGAGTAGATCCATTAAATATTAGTACCCCATCGTGTTCCATGGTTAATTTACCAAAGTCGCTTTGGCGGATAATATCTCCTCCTAAATAAACTTCTCCTCCCTCAATTATGTTTATGGAAGCCTCGTCCTGGGCGGAGGCTTCCATCACAATATCTCCTCCTACGGTTATATCTCCTCCACTCCCTTCGGCTTCCAATTTTACTTTTGCGCCATAAGATTCCATGTAAACATTATCCTGGATATATAAACTACCAGCAGATTCCCGAACTCTTAATTTTGTAAAGTCATTGCTAGCCGTAGATGAATTAAATAGAGATACACTAGAAAGAATATGGAGACTAGTACTATCGTGCAACGTAATTGCCGCCTCACGCCCCGTACCATTTAAGATAAGCATTACACTATCTCTAAAAAAAGCTTGAGCCTTGTAATACATCACAAGATTAAAATCCTCGCCACCACTATTAATAAACGTGGTAGTCCCTGCTACATCTAATAAGGAATTCTGGTTTAAATTAATTTCCCTATTATTTTCACCAGCACCAGCACCTAAGTAATCAAATCTAAAATCCCCTTTGATAAACGTTTTTGATTCATCTTCTAAAGAAAAATTAAAATATCTATCAGAAGTATTTTCTGCAACTCTTAAGAATTGACAATTTCCTTCAAAGATTACCGTCGCCTGTTGCCCCGTCCGAAGATACACCTGTTTATTATAATTGAATGCAGTTACTAATACGTCGGTCAAAACAACCAGGGTATCTGTTCCATAAATATCGAATCCTGAATATTCATTATCAGCATTAGATATTGAGAGACTTTTGAGCGTTACTTTACTATTAAGATTTAGATCAAGCTCATGCTTTATGACAACATCATCCATTTCTCCAGGAATCATCCCGCCACCAACATCCCAGACATCTGGATCATGAAGCTCACCATTTTTAACAGAAGTAAAAACAGTCGCAGTTGCAATATTAGTAAATAAAAAAAAGATAAAAAGAGTAGATAGAAAGTTAAGGCTTGTCCTCATAGTAAATCTTATGTTATGGTTACGTAGTAATGTATTGGTATAGTACTTATTTAAGGGAAGGGAAGGGAAGGGAAGGGAAGGGATAAAAACGAAGGGATATTCTGTTTTATAACAATTAAAATGCCAAACCACTCAAAATTTCCGAACTTTTGTCACGGAATTAAACAATTGAACTATTTTATGGTGTGGAATAGAATTTGCATATGATCTATGTCAAGCGTTTTCTTAACCATTCCAAGAGCTGAATCTATGAGATTTATCTACGTACTGTTTGTTCTCTTAGTGCAAATACCTACTCAAGCCTCGAGTAGTAAGGTAGATAGTCTGCTTAATGCAATAGCGCATCTTCAAAAGCAAGGCAGTAATCAACTATTAATTGAAACCCACCTTAAGCTGGGAAAGGTTTTATCATCCAAGTCTGAAGAAAAATACGAACAGTCTATCCATCATTATGATATTGCAGCCAAGATTGCATTAGATGAAGAAAATTATCCATCGGCTGCTACCGCCATTTTTCTTTCTGGTGTAAGCCATAAAAGAACAAATAATTTTCAGAAGGCGCTGGAAAAGTTCTATCAAGTAATAGAATTTGAGGAAGGCATGATTGATCCCTTAGAGAAAGCCAGAGCATACACACAAATTTCTGCTATTTATCAAGCATTAGGAAATTATGAAAAAGCATTTGAGCAGCAAATGCAAGGACTAATTATCTTTGAAGTAAAAGAAGATTCTTTGGGAATTGCAAATAGTCACTATAATATAGGAACTATCTTCTTTTATCAACTCCAATATGAAAAGGCCCTGGAGTCCTACCAAAAAGCAAAAGAACTCTGCGATGCGCTGAACATTGAATATAATATTTATTCTTGTCTGGCAGCGCTGGGAGCCGTACACGCCAAATTGGAATTACAAGAAGAAAGTCTGGATTATAATCTTCGGTCGTTAGAATTGGCCGAAAAGTTAAATTATAAAACAGGGATTGCGTACGCCAAGGGCAATATAGGAAGTAATCTTGTTACTCAAAAAAATTATATAAAGGCAGAAGCGTTTTATAAAGAAGCTATCCAACTTAAAACCGAATTTGGCGATACGTATAGTGCCATTGGGAATAAAGTAGAAATTGCCCAATTATATTTAGAGTGGGGAAAAGCAAAAGAAGCAAAACGCTACCTGGAGGAAGCACTAATTTCTGCTAAGGAGCTGGATTCCCGTGGTCGACAATCTGACATTTACAAAAATCTCGCGCTGGTATATGACCAATTGAATCAACCTTTGATCGCTTATAAATACAACAAACGATACGTATCAATAAAAGATTCCTTGTTGAATGAAAAAACACTGGAAGAAATGGGGCAGTCCAAAAGAAGATTTGATGTACAAAAATCTGAACACGAAATTCAAATGCTCAAAAAGGGAAACGAGCTACTGGCCAAAAACGAAGAAATCCGTACCCAACAAATTTACCTCTTTGCCATTACAAGTTTTGCTTTCCTGATGTTTATACTTTGGAACCGAAATAAATTGAATTATCAAAACAAAGTCAATAAATTATTAGAAGAGAAAAATCAGCTTTTGAATTCTAAGAATGATGAAATTCATATTAAAAACAAACAACTGGAACTCTCCAACGAAGACCTGCAGCAATTTGCTTACGTGGCCTCTCACGACTTAAAAGAACCACTGCGAATGATCAATTCCTATACTCAATTATTGAAGCGCAGGTACAGTGCTTCGTTTGATGATGCGGGAAATGAGTTTATGCATTATATCGTTGATGCCGTAGGAAGAATGGAGATTTTATTGAATGATATATTAGATTTTTCGAGAGCTGGGAGTCAAAATTTACCAACCACTTTTATTGACACCAATGATGTCCTATTTATGGTCGAATCTAATTTACGTCACCGATTAGAGATGTTAAAGGCAACTTTAATTATTAAAAATAAAAACCTGCCGCTGATAAAAGCACATCGTACGCAGCTTTTACAACTTCTACAAAATCTGGTAAGCAATGGAATGAAATTCAAAGGAGAGAGAGATCCGATAGTCGAAATAGATGCTCAACCGTCCGCAAACGGATATGTTTTTTCCGTTAAAGATAATGGAATCGGTATCTCCAAAGAAAACCTCGAAAAGGTATTTGAGATGTTCCGTCGATTACATACACGCGAAGAATACGAAGGAACTGGAATTGGCTTGGCAACCTGTAAAAGAATTGTCGCTACCTGGGGTGGAGATATCTGGGTAGAATCGGAAGAAGGACAAGGAAGTACTTTTTTCTTTTCCGTACCGAATGTCGCACTTCAACCATCTCATTCTTCGGAGATGGAGATTGCTCCGGTAGGGTAATCCAACACAGATTTTGTTCAAAAATTTTCTTCCTCTTCCCACTCTGCCACTCCTTTTAGTCTTTATTTTTTTTGACCGTATGTATTCCATGCTTCCGGTAAATGAACTCCATCAAAAAACAAAATACCACAATTCCCAAAGCGATAATCACGTTCATTCGGTTAGCACTAAACTGCTTGACAATTAAGATGAGTAAAGCAATAAAGCAGGATAAAAATCCAACTAAGGCAATAACTTTATTTCCTTTTATTTCTTTATGAAGTTTAAAGCCCACAAAATTTACGGCAGCAAATATTATTAAAAACCCCACACTTCCCGCGGTTGAAATACTTTCCAATTCTAATGTATTAACGAGAATAAGCGTTCCAACGGTGGTAATCATCAAACCAACTGGTTGATTCCAAAGTTGACAGGTTAACTGGGTAGGTAATTCATCATCTTCTGCTAATTCGTAGCTCACTCTACTGCCACCGTATAAGGACGCATTGATAGCCGAGAAGGTGGATATTAAGGCGGCAATGGTGATCACCGTAAAACCCATTTGTCCTAACATAGGTTTGGCTGCTTCGGCTAGAACATAATCTTTGGCCGTTGCTATTTGACTAAAGTCCAACGAACCAACCGTAATGATGGCAATGATGACATAGAGGATAATGACGAAAATGACCGAGTAAAAATAGGCCTTTGGGATATTTTTTTTGGGATTTGAAATATCAGGAGCGGTATTAGCAATTAGCTCAAAGCCTTCATAAGCAACAAATATCATCATGCCCGCTACGACCAGATTGATCGGAGATTCCCATTGCGACAGGTTCAACTGGCTTAGATGAGTACTATCAGATAATCCATAAATTCCGATACCTACAAATCCTAATAGAATAATCAATTTTATAAAAACAGCAATTGATTCTATTCGGCTCACCAATTTAATACTAAAATAATTAATCAGCGTGGCAATAATGATGATCAAACTGCTATAGATATGGACATCTATGCTTGTTGTATCCGTAATCTGGTAAAGATTGGGCGCGTAGGAGCCAAACGCAGAAGCATACAGTGACAGCATAATGATATAACTTACCCAGAGCAGGTTATTGATGCCTCCACTAAAAATATTTATTCCATATCCAACATTGATAAATTTTACCGTTCCTCCTTTATCCGGATAAGTGATGGATAATTTAGCATAAGAATAAGCGGTGAGTAACGCAATGGTACCCGCAATCAGGAATGCAACCGGTGTCCCCCCTTTTGCCAGGTCTGTTGCCAGTCCTAAAACGGCAAAAATTCCTCCACCAACCATCCCACCTATTCCAATTGAAATAGCTTCTTTTAAGCTAACCTGACCTTCTTCTTTCGAGTTATTCATTCGTTTTTGTATTATCACCAACGGCTGGCGCAGTTAGATTTTATTGAACAAAATTGCTTTGTTGCAATTTCATCTTTGCCTGCGGACAAAACGACGCTGTCTTCTTTCTTTTCTCTCACCAAAGGTCGGCAGGATCAGCAAGATCGTAAATTTTATTTATTATTTAATTTTTTAATTGCTTCGGTTGAACTTTTACACCAACTGCAATTGGATGAAGGAGCTAGATCTAATGCTTTTTGATAGCTTTTAAAAGCCAAATCTTTTTGTCCGTTTAACAAATAACCTTCCCCTAAAGAATCCCAAATATTTCCTTCAGATGGAAATAATTCAACGTTTAATTTAAATATTTCAATCGCCCACTCCGTATGGTTGTCAGAGTCAAATCTTAACAGGTCGTAACCCAGATCATTTAAAACAGAGGAATGCGAAATTGATGGAAGGTATTCTTCTTTGATCTTATTGATTAATTCGTTAGCTTCTCTTAGCCTTCTAGTTCGCATAAAATCAATGACAAAATGATGTAAATTCTTTTTTATCGGATTTGCAATATAGGTTGTATCAAAAATCATTTTTTCAATTTCCCAGGCCACCTCCACTTCTCTAGAGGCACCATTTGTAAATAAGATAATTAAAGCATCTTCTTTCGGTGACCAAATAAAATCGTGAAAGTAAATTCCGTTTCCTCCATTATGACTTATAATTTTCGTATTTCTATTTGATGCAAAAATCGTCCAGCCATATCCATAGTAGCTGGTCCCTTCTTCGTTTTCGTTGATATAAGGTACTGTCAATTTTTCGAAGCTGGATTTTGATATTATCTTATTGGACTTGAGTGCGTTGCACCATTTGTACATATCTTCAGAAGTGGAATGAATGCCACCATTACCTTTTAAGTTCCAGGTAATTTTTCCCATTTTTTCGTACCGCTGTATCATTGAACCTACGCTAATAATACCAAATGCGTAACCTTTAGCAATTGAATACTCTTTCCATTTAGGGATAAAATATCCGGTTTGGGTCATCCCGGCAGGTTTAAATAAATGTTCATGCAGGAAATTTTCATAGTCCTGTCCAGAAGTAATTTCGATAATTCTTGCTAAGATACTATACCCAGCATTGGAGTAGGCATATTCTGCCCCCGGTTGATGAAGTAACGTTGATGCAAACAAAGTTTCAAAAAAAATCTCTCTGGGAATATCATCAAAATCTCCTTCCCCAATCACGTCTATAAATCCCGAGGAATGAGTCAATAATTGATGAATGGTAATATTCTTTTTATCCACTGGTATATTTTTGAAAAAATGAGAAAGAGAATCGGTGAGTTGTAATTTGTTAAATTCTACTAATTTTAGAATAGCCGTTGCTGTAAATTGTTTGGTAACCGATCCTATTGGTGCTACAGATTTTGACGTATAAGGAATATTGTTTTCTTTATCCGCCATTCCATAGCCTTTATTGAGTTTGATTTGGTGGTCCTTCACAATGAGGATCGATCCCGAAAACCCGTTTGAAACGCCTTCGCTCAGATAGTGGTCAATTTTGCATTTAAGGTCTGAATTGATTTTAGTGACCTGCGCAGAAAGGGCGGTGGTTGTTAGCAGGAATAATTTTATACTAAGCAGTAGCGTTATAATAATTTTTTTCATAATAATTTAGATTGAATAGTTTTGAAAATCAGACATACTTAGGATACAGCATAGTTTGTTTAGGGGGACTGTACAGCCAAGTGTGTCATTTGGCATCCCGCACCTTGTGTTCCTCCCTGATTCGGGAGGCAGGCCTGAAGGAAAGCTTCCGCGCTGACACACTTTAGGGGACACTCCCGTTTAGGGATTCGTTTAACGAAATCCACGATTAGCTAATTAGAAAAATTTAGAATAAGCGATTAGAATTAAGGTGAAAAAATTGACCTAACTCATTTGTCATAGGTTTTTAAATAAAAAGAATGTGCTAGAAAACCTAAAGAGATACTTATTGTAATAATTGCGATAGAATGAATTCCAAGTGGAAGAAATTTGGCCGTTATAAGCAAACCAATTCCTGTTGAAAACAATATTAAAAACCACTTTATATTATTAGTTTTTTCATTAATTTTTTCCGTCTGTAAAAGAGCAACAGAAAACGCTTCCGGCAATCCTCTTTCAATGATTTTATTTTTTAATTTATGGTCTAATAATTTTTCCAGTATCAATATTATGAATCGCATTATTAAAATAAGTAAAAAAATAAAGACGATTGTTTTATAAACATCTGGATCAAGATTCGCAAAAAAAGATGAGTTCATTTTTATTTATTTTGTTATATTGAAGTTATGTTGCAAATTAATTTATAGATTATTTAAGAATTCAACCTTTTTGGTAAAAGATTTAAACAAGTCGAAGACAACAATAGAGGAGATAAACAAAATAATGCTAATAATAAAATATGTTTGCTGAATAAGTCTGTTATCTAAAAGGTAGATGGTCGTTTCTTTAAATAAAAATAACGACAGAAAAATGAGTCCTCCTAATGAAATCACTATAAAATTAATCAAATAATTATGGCTCGTTTCCGGCTCTTTGATGGGAGGTAGTTGATCCAAAACTAACTTTGACAAATTATATTCAAGGGTTGGTTCGGGTTGCTCTTTGATGATGCTAGAAAGTGACAAGTAGGACTTCACGCTTTCGTTACATTCTTCACAAGACCGAATATGTTCTATCGTATGCGATGCACATTCGCTTTGGTCAAAAATGAATTTTTGTATCTCCATATCCGTTGCATGCCTAGTTTTCATAAATCTTCTTTTTTATAATTCATCAGCAGATTGATTTTCAATTGTTTTCTTGCTCTGTATAAATAACTTTTTAAAGTACCCTCAGGCAACCCAGTAATCGTGGCTATTTCCTTATAGCTCAGTTCTTGCTGATGGTACAATGTTATGATCGTTTTGAATAGCGGTGGTAGCTTTTCAATCTCTGATATAAGTATTTTTGAGCGTTCTTTTCTGAAGAGATAAGCTTCTGTCTGATTTTTAGTGGTTGTGATGAATTGATTTTCTATCGATTCCCAGGATTCTTGTTCTTTTTCGTCCAGTACATTCAGGATAGGAATTTTTTTCCTGGCGAGATGATTTAAACAGGTGTTATAGGTGATGGTGCCAATCCAGGTTGAAAGTTTAGAATTGAAGTTAAAGCTTGCGAGTTTGCTGTAAGTTTTTAAATAAACTTCCTGTGAAATATCTTCGCGATCCGCTGGATTATTTATCATTTTATAAATGATACTAATGACTAGACTTTGAGTATTGGAAATAATGATTTTAAATATTTGAGTGTTTCCCTCCAATACTTTTTTCACCAATTCCCTATCTGTTTTTTCATCTTGCGTCATAAAGTCCAATATTTAAATTAGACCGATTGAACTTAAAAATGTTGCAACTAGAATCGTCTATTTATCAGTTGCTAGATTTTTTCTCCTGCTATTATTCTTTTTAAGTCATCAATGACTTTTGAGGCACCACTTTTTCCATCATCATCCTTATTGGAAAGCACAACGACGGTATATTTGGAAGATATAAAATCCATTAACTCCGTACGAATACCAAACCAACCGCCACTGTGTCCAATAATCTGTTCATCATATCGTTGGTCAATATCGATTCCATAACCTATATGAGTATTGTAGCCCTTGGCTTTTGGAGTAGTCATTAAGTTGAGGCTATTAGCGTTAAGCAAAATATTATTTCTAATGGCTTTTGAAAATAAATATAAATCGTGTGTGGTAGAGTAATGGAAACCTGCTGGTGAGGCCTTTGAAATATTATAGTCATTACGAGAAAAATATTTTTGGTCACCCCATAAACAAGTGTAACCGTTGGCCTTGTCAGTTATAATCGTATCGACAGGAATGGCTAAAGAATTGGTCATGCCCGCTTTTTTAAAAATAAAAAGATCTACGTAGTCATAGTAGTCCATGTCGGTTACTTCCTCAAGAATTCGCCCTAATAAAACAAAACCAGATCCACTATATTGATATTTCTCTCCTGGATTAAAACTTAAAGTATCTTTTTGGAACAAGGGTAAAAAGTCCTCCACGTTTTTGAATTGCCTTTTATTCGCCCCTAAGAAATCATCGTCATAAAATGGTGGAATGCCTGAAGTATGAGATAAGAGCTGATGAACTGTGACAAAATCTCTAACGCTTTGATTTGGATAGTCAGGAAGAAATGTTCCTACCGTTTCGTTTACATCTATTTCCCCTTTTTCTACCAATTGTAAGACAGCAACTGCAGTAATTAATTTACTGATAGAAGCAAGATTATACTTTGTATCTAATTTGTTATTTATATTATGTTCAATACTGGATAGTCCATATGCCCGATGTGCAATAATTTGATCCTTGTTAGCTACCAGCACGGTGCCGGAAAAATTAATTATTTCATCTAGATAATTAGTGATAAGTTTATTTCTCTTCAATTTTTCCCGACTATGAGATAAAAGGATATCCGAAACCTTATCCAGTATATCTCTTCTTAATGCCCTTTTATCTCTATCAAGAACACATACCGATACAGAGGCATTAATTTTTGGAAAGTACATCATAACAGTACTCCAAAAGCCGCCATGTCCAAAAGCATTCATTCCATGATAATTGTCTTGAGACAGCCCAAGATAGTATGGATAAAGTTCCGTTTCTTTTGTTCTGATTTCGGTAAAGATCAAATTTCTGATTGAATCATTTTCAATAATATTTCCATTGAAATAATTCTGTATGAATAGTGCTAAATCTTTTGTGGGGCAAGCTATTCCACCTCCACCATATAAATCCCAGGAAATATCTAAATCATAAGAATCCCAGTTATTACTTCCCCAATATTGATGTGCAAGAGGCTTCGTGCCTTTGGGTTGTTCTTCCAAGGTGGGAAACCAGGTATTATTTATGCCTAGTTCATCATATTTAAGCAATTTGCTCATCGCTTCATAAAATGGCAAATCAGTTGTATGCTCTATGATTTCTGTAAGTAATAAATAATTAGCATCCGAATAATGAAATTGCGATCCGGGAGGTCCTACAGGATCTCCTTTTTCTGTCGTAAGTTCAAGTTGCTGGTCCCTTGTCCATCTATAGTTTGGATTTTTTTTCTTATGTTCAATGTAGGCTTGATTGGCATAATTCCATACACCACTGGTATGGGACAATAAATGTTTTAGGGTAATTTCAGAAAAGACATATCCGTCGTTATTAAAAAGTATTTTAGTTCTTTTATTTACTAAATTATCAATGGACATATCCAGAGACAACTGTCCTTTTTCAACAAGTTTTAAAATGCTTGCGGAAACATACGTTTTGATGCTACTAGCGATTAGAATAGGTTGATCAGCTTGTAATACTTTTTTTGATTTTTTGTCAGCGTATCCACTGGCTCCGCTCCACGAAACACCAATTTCCGGGGCCTCAACATGAACCATGATGCCAGTTGCTTCCGGGTTTGACTAAAACAAAGAATCTATTGATTTTTGTAACTCCTGTTCAATACTTTCCTGCGCAAAAAGGCTTGCGGTTAAAAATAATCCCATTATTATCATCCAGTTCTTATTCATAATAATCTTTGATTTTGTATAACGTCCAGAATAAATGAAAGAGGCAGCAAAGCAACTTTTTTATTTAAAGATTTCCTAAAATTAGCATTTTTAAGAATTGCGACAAAACGGATACGTCAGTTTATCCCTCTCCTTCTCAAACAATGAAGTTGTTTAAAACAACCCATTTCGCTGTTAATCCTGCCCTTTTATTCGCTTACAAACGACTGCAAACGGTTACAAACGACTACAAACGGCATTAAACAGCTATTCACCGACTATCGCCTCCCACCTCCCTTATCTTTGTAATACCAATGAACGATGACCAACTTATACTACACAACATCTATTAATCTCAGCATTCAACATTCTTAATTCATACTTAAATACTACAACAATGAATAATCTTAAAAACAGCGTACATTTAATCGGACACCTTGGCAAAGACCCGGAGATCCGCACATTCGAAGACGGTCGTAAACTCGCCAAAGTGACCATTGCGACCAAAGACACTTACAAGAATGCCAACGGTGATAAAGTTATCGAAACCCAATGGCACAACCTTGCCGCTTGGGGAAAGACCGCCGAGCTCATGGAAAAGCTTTTATCCAAAGGCAACGAAATTGCAATACAAGGAAAACTCACACACCGTACGTACGAAGACAAGGAAGGCACCACCCGTAATTTTACGGAGATTGTCATCAACGAATTTATGAAAATCGGAATGGCCGTAAGGGCTTAAAAATGAGCAATAGAACGGACATTATCTGTTCTATTTTTTTTGATCTGATCCACCACGATGATTGATGTTTTTAAACGCCCCGCTCACCGACGAGAGCGCGGGCGTTTTTATTTTGAGAAAGCCGCGGAGCCAGCAAACCGTGAAAGAAAGCTTTCTTAAAGCAAAAACCCAGAAAGCGCAAGGAGCAAGAAAAAAAGTACCCTTTCAAAGCACAAGCGCAACAGAAAGAAAAACTTTGAAGAAACCACAAGCAAAAAAAACACCATGCTCACTCAATGAGATCATGATGTTTTACTTGACCATTAATGTTTAAACTAAAAATATCGCGCGTTAATATCCACGTACTTCTCCGCCCAGGTTATCTTTGATAGAAATCATTTCCGGACCTCCCTCGTAATAAATCATGCCCCCCGTAGTCGCATTGGCTTCCAGGGTTTCGGTCGCTACCACTTTAGCCTCACCGCCCGTATTTGACTTTACGTAAGTACGCTGACAAAGCAACCCGTGGGCCCTCAACATTCCACCAGTCGCTACCTTAGTACGTTGACTATACGTTTTTCCGTAGAGTTTTAATTGCGCTCCAGAGGCCGTTTTCAGATCAAGGTCATTGGCCTCAATCTCAATTTTCCCTTGTGCACCACTGACAAATTCGATCTTTAGATGATCTCCAATAATGGCTTTGGCCGTTTTGACCTGCGCGCCCGCTGCTGCTTTTAAAGTATTCAGACGCTGATACTCAATCACTACTTCTATCGGCTGACTATCATAACTATCCGGACTCAGTACCTTGTCCCGCTTGACTTTTAACACCCCATTTTCCACACTAATATCTACTTCGTGTAAATCGTATTCCACGTTTACCCGATTTTCTTCCGATTCCATCAGTACCACTTTCAGGTTTCCCCAGATTCGCACCTGATCAAAATCTGAAACGGCAACACTACGAGCATTCAGTTGAAGAATACTCACTACTAAAATAGTGAAGGATAATAAAGTTTTCATAAACAGGATTTTTAGAATGAAGTTATACAAAGAAGTTGTATCGTAAAATCAAGCTAATGACAAGCTATTACTTAAAGAGGTTGCACGAATAGATATCTAAATCACAACTTATTTTACAAAAAATACTGGGTATAACCAGAATCAAAAAACTTCTGCTGTTAAATATCACTCAACCGTTTTTTCACCGCTTCAACCGCCGCCTTTTGCTGTTCAATCGAAGAACGCGTTTCTTCCTGTGATACTTCGTTATCTTTTATATTCTGCTCTGCTTTTTTTATTTTTTCTTCGGCAACCCGAATATCCCGGTGGTAGTTATCATTAGACCGTTCCAGTTTTTTGAGGTTCTTGTTTAGTTTCGAAAGCTGCTTCTCTTCCTCTTCCAGTTCAATTCTGATTTTTTCGCGAGTTACTTCCAGGGCGAAGCGCATTAGCATTTTTTCCGCTTCTGTATATTGGTCCGAATGAGTATAAGAATTTAGATATTCATCTCCAAGATCAATCCAGATGGTAACTTCCGTATCCGTTTTAGACCCGGATAAATGGCTATACATATTCGCGGTACCGATGCCGGCTATATTCCCATTTTCCGTAAAATACTCCTTGGCTTTTTTATTTCTCCTGGTTTTCCCCTTGAATTGCTTCATATACTTTTTCCAAAGGTTTTCGGCAAATTTTTTCTCCGTATCGGGTAATTCCAGAGTAAGTGAATTATAAACCCCGACACTCATACTCTTCTCCTGTTCGGAAATTTGCGCCGATAAAAAGCTAAAAGAACTCAGGAAAAGTAAAGTTGTAAAGATATTTTTCATTGCGTTTGTTGTTTGGTTACGATTATTTGATAAATCTCGCATCATTTTTGAAGAATTAACTTGTTAGGCATTTTAATAAAAATTTCGGAAATATGGGAAGTATTTCACCGATTTAACCGATATTTAAGACATATAAGCGCAAATTACTTGCTCATGAATCACATTAAGATCATTATTCTCCTCCTCTGTTCTTTTGGAAATACGATGGTATTTGCTCAAAAAGCACAATTTAAGAAAGCGGATAAGGCATATAAAGCCAAAAATTACTCGGAAGCCATTCCATTGTACGAAGAGGGGTTGGCCCTTGACGATAACCTGAGTAGAAAAACAAAATTGGCCAATAGTTACCGCATGATTAACCAATTGGATAAAGCAGCCACACTTTTCCGGGAAGTAGTACGCGATCCAAAAGCGAAACCAATCACCTATCTTTATCTTGGTGAATCCCTCATGGGGTCTGGCAATTATGATGAAGCTAAATACTGGTTTCAGCAATACCACACCAAAGAACCAGAAGACCAAAAAGCCCTACTCTTGATTGCTGCCTGTAATCAAGTAAAAGACATAAAATCCATTTTCCCGGATATGGGCGTTATTCCTTTTGCTCAGAATTCGGAGGTAGACGACAACGCTCCTATCTTTTGGCAAAATCAAATTCTTTTTTCTTCCGATCGCAATCAGGGAATTAAATTATTAAAACAAAAATCTGGCGTTACCGGACGGGATTATATTCAAATTTACAGTGCCGCTGAGGCAAATAATTTCACCTATTCTGATCCTAAGCCATATTCTGGCAAAGTGAATGAACTGAATAAAAATAGTGCTAACATCAGTATTTCTCAAGATGGTACCCGAGCCGTATTCAGTCGTAACAGTAAAGATGCGAACAAGAAAAACACCCACACGATTCAGCTGTTTGAAATGACTTCCACCGATGGAAAGAAATGGAAGAATGTAAAAGAAATTAATTTTTCAAACAATGCCTATAATTATATGCACCCGGCTTTATCTCCGGATGGAAACACCTTATTTTTTGTATCCGATAAAGGCAGCGGAGAAGGGGGTACCGATCTTTATGTTTCTTATTATAAAAAAGAAAAATGGTCTCGCCCCGTAAATCTTGGGCCAGTCATCAATACTGATGCCAACGAGGGTTTTCCTTTTTTTGATAAAGATGGTAAACTATTTTTCTGCTCAAAAGGTCATGCTGGTTTTGGTGGTTTTGATATTTTCTTTTCTACGCAGGATTCAGAAACAGAACAGTGGGATGTGCCCATCAATGTTGGTGCTCCGGTAAATAGTCCTGCGGACGATATCTCCATTTTTATTGACCAGGAATCCCGTCGGGCACTCTTTACTTCTTCCCGCAACGGTGGGGATGACGATATTTATTTAGGCTGGCTCGATGGTCTGCCAGATGAGCTAAAAGAAACTGAAACCATTGTTCCTGATCCACAACCGGAGATAGCGGAAACCGTCATTGACACCGCAATTGAATCCGTCGATCCAGTAGTCAATGTGCAAACTGAAACGGTTGAAATTAAAACCGAAATACCTGCACCTGCATTGGTAGAAACACCCGTAGAAACCACAACAGAACAGGCTGCCGAGATTGTAAAAACAGAAGAAGCAATAGACATCAAAACGTCCGAAACAGCAGCAGAAATTCCGGTTACCAATCCAACAGAAATCGTTTCTGAAACAATGGCGGCAGAAGAAATTTCTGAAGCTATAAAAGAGGCAGATATCGAATTACCGACGACTCAATCGGCTCAATCAATTCAAGTTTCCAATACCGAAACGGTCATCGAAACAAATACTGACGCAGTTCCTACCGTGGAAGCAGCGACCGAGGCAGTAGAAGAAATAGTACCTGCTCCGGCGACGACTCCGGCTCCAGAACCAACTCCTGTATCTACCACGATCACCGAGCAAGTAATAGAAAAAGAAACGCCCACCGTCGAAGAACCCGTCGTTCCAAACCCAGACACAGTAACTCCTCCGTCCGTACCAACAACTCAAGTTGAGGTTTCCAACACCGAGACGGTCATCGAAACAAATACTGACGCAGTTCCTACCGTGGAAGCAGCGACCGAGGTAGTAGAAGAAATAGTACCTGCTCCGGCGACGACTCCGGCTCCAGAACCAACTCCTGTATCTACCACGATCACCGAGCAAGTAATAGAAAAGGAAACGCCCATCGTTCCAAACCCAGCCACAGCGACTCCCCCATCCGTACCAGTCGACGAAAATTTGCCCACGCCGCTATCTACTCCAACCACGGAAAATAGCCCTAAAGAAGAAGCACTTTCGACGACAATGCCAGCGCGAAGTAGTTTTTCTACCTTAAAAAAAGATTTAAAAAAGAAGCGGTCTACCGCCGGAAAGATTTACCGTTTAAAAAATATCAGCTACGATCCAGGGGGATATCTCGTTGCTAAAGCACACGGAGGTGCACTGGATGAGGTAGTCAAATTGATGAAGCAAAATCCAACGATCACCATCGAATTAGCCAGCCATACTTACAGTGTGGGGCATGATCAAACTAATTTAAAGCTGTCGCAAAATCGAGCTAAAAGAGCGGTCAATTATTTGGTAGAAAAAGGAATCAACCCAGAACGAATTTTTGCAGTCGGCTACGGAGAAAAACGGATTCTCAATCATTGTACCAACGGAGTAGCTTGCACGCAGGCGGAACATGCTGAAAACGAAAGACTGGAAATCCAAATCATGGACGAAGCGCATTAATACCAATTTTCAGGGTCTCCGTATTGTCAACGCTTTTTCTAGTAAAATACACCTCACCGGTGTTGTGCCCAAATATTCTCCATCTACTTCCACGTCCGTCGGTAATTCACCCACCGTATCTACCACCACTTCTTTAGTTTGAAAAGTTTTTACCAGCGAATGCTTTGGAATTGTTCCGTTATAAAAACGCCAGCTATTCAGCATAACACTCCATTTACTTAACGGTCCCGCTACCGTCACGGCAAGTAGTCCATCATCTGGAATTGCGTGCGGTACAAACTGCATTCCACCCCCTGAGTAGCGACAGATTCCAATATTGATGGTATAGAAATGGTCAATTATTTCCACTTTATCAAAGGTCACTTTTGCGAGACGCAGCTCGTATTCAAACAACTCTTTTAAAATCAGCCAAAGAAACCCTATCCTATTGGTAAAGTCTTTTTTCTCGGACATTTTTTTACACAAGTAACCGTCGTACGCCAATCCGGCTACGTTGGCAAAATAACGTTCTTCCCGAATACTATTTTTGAAATAAGACAATAACCCAATGTCTTGTTTTATTTTTTTAGCTCGTTTAATCTGGGGAATCCACCGACGATAATCCGTTGGAATTTGGTGCGTTCGACTCCAATCGTTTCCCGTCCCCATCGGAATCAAGGTATACTCAATCTGTTGCGTAGGAATATGCTTTTGTAAAAAAATACCGTTGATTACTTCATTATTAATACCGTCTCCACCGACCGCAATTATTCTATAAAATCCACGGGCCGTCCCTTCGGCTACCAGTTCTTTTGCGTGATTCCGATGCTGTGTTTTCACCATTTCGTAATCCATTCCAGATGTTTTGAGGAGTTTTGCGAGTTCTGGCCATACCCGTTCCGCCCGACCGTTGGCCGCCATTGGGTTAAGGATAATGTACCATTCCGGTTGATTCATTGTCAAATCTAAAGATTCGTAGATAAAACTTGCATACTCATCCTATTTTTTACCCAAAATATTAAATAAAAAATTACTTTTGAGGTAAGTAGTTATAGAGGTAGTTGAAATGTTGAGGCGCTTCGCTTGTTGAAATGTTGAGTTTTTCGCTTACTGCAAATATGATACAACGTATTTTTCAACAATTCAACTACTTGCCTACCCCGCGGATATACGGAGTAGGATCAACGATTCAACAAATCAACAATGAGTCTGCTCTAAAAAGTATTTTTCTCGCAGAGACCTTTAGGTTTGTATTTATAATATTTAATAAATATTATCATAACCACCATGTATAACTTTTCTTTTTTGCTTCTTTTTTCTTTTGTTAACTTAACAGAAAAATGTGGATA
>CALLPK010000029.1 GCA_938015415.1 uncultured Saprospiraceae bacterium | reverse complement strand
ACTGGCAGTAGGAGATTTTGAGCTTTCGCTGCTTTCCGGATTTCCAAATGCCTCGGCCAATTTACATACCGTAACGCTGGATGATAATCGTAAAGGCACTTTAATGGAAGCCAATAACCTATCTTTCCGGTTTGGATTATTTAGTTTATTTGGTTCCAATATTAAGGTACACTCGGTGGTGATTGAAGATGGTGCTTTATTTATACATATTGACAAAAAAGGTCGCACAAATTATGATATTCTAAAAAAAGTAACGGATGAATCCGAGGTAGAAACTTCCGGCTCTGAATTATCTATTTCACTCAACGAAGCGGAATTACGAGACGTGGAGCTCATCTACGTTGACGATCGTGCGCAGCAGGAATTTAAATTACTGGTCAAGGATGCACTGGCATCAGGAGAATTTTCCAGTGAAGAATTTTCGTTAACCAGTTTTGCCAATTTAAAATCGGAATTTATTGAATTATCTGACGGTCGCTATCTTGCCGGAAAAAATCTGGATTACGATGCAAAGATAAAAGTCAATCTGGCCACGGGAGTTTACGAATTGGAAAATGTAGACGTAGGTATTGAACAGAACCGCTTCAGTGTAGATGGAACCGTTGTCACTACTGAAACAAAGGGAACTCATTTTGATTTAAAACTGGTTTCCAGGGAAAGTAGTTTAAAAACGATGATTGGGCTATTACCCGAAAGTTACCGCGACTATTTAAAGGATTTTAAAAGCTCCGGAAAATTTGTGGTGACTGCCAAAATTGACGGCGTACTCGACAAGAAACGAACGCCGGACATGAAAGTAGATTTCAAACTAACCGACGGACGGATCAGCGGACCGAGACTTGCTCATTCGCTGAAGGATGTCAATTTTACCGCCGCATTTGACAATAGTAAAAAAGCAAAATCTGTTTTTGAGATTGCCGATTTTAAAGGTTATTTCAACCGGGAATTGATTCAGTCAAAATTAAAAGTTTCCAATCTTGACGATCCGGATATTGATTTTACGGTAGACGGTGTTTTACCGCTTGCCTCGGTACACGGACTACTGGATCATCCGGCCATTAAAAGTGGAGATGGAGAAATTGAAATAAAAAGTTTCCGACTCAAAGGAAAGTACAACGACATGATTAATCCCAGCAGAATCGGCCGGGTCAAAACTTCCGGGGTACTTGAGTTTGACGACGCAGAATTGAAGATCAATAAAGAAAAAATGGTGGTCGACAAAGGCATCATCAAATTGATTGACAACAGTATGATTTTAAAGGAAGTGGAGATCGAAGGCGCGGGTAGTGACCTGGTCCTGGATGGTAAATTTGTAAATTTCCTTCCCGTACTTTTTGCCGATTTAGAAAACACTAAAAATGCGGAGTTAATTTTCCAAAGTAATTTAAATGCCAAGGTACTCGATCTGGACCGTCTGATTAGAATGACCAAAACAGATATTGAGGGATCGGTCGTTTCCCGCAGCGTCATGGATTCGATTCACGTAGAAGAAAATCTACGACTGGAACGATTCACTAAATTACTGAAAGGTTCCTTTAACGCTAAGATCAAAAAATTTAATCATAACTATATCGAAGGAGAAAACTTTAAAGGAGTGATTGAATTTGAAAACAATGAGATGAGCATCAAGGGAAGTACGGATGCGATGGATGGTCGCTTTGTGATGGATGGTAAGATGTTTTTTAAAGATCGTCCGTATCTGGAAGGGAAATTTATTTGTGAGCAGGTGGATGTACAGGAGTTTTTCCGGCAGGCCGAAAATTTTGGACAGGAAGTTTTACAGTATCGGCACGTACGTGGAGAGATGAACGCCAAGCTGGCTTTTAGTGCCAAATGGGCTCCCGACGGAACTTTCCTGTACGACGATCTGCGGGTCTATGGTGATGTCGATATCGAAAATGGTGAGATGTATAATTTTGAATTGTTTTATGATTTTGCGACTTACGTAAAATTGAAGGATTTAAAACATATCAAATTTACGCGCTTACATAATCTTTTTGAAATTCGTAAAAGCCGGTTATATATTCCGGCGATGTTTATGCAGTCCAATGCCCTGAACTTGACACTGAGCGGTGAGCACCGTTTCGATAATAGTTTTAATTATAATATTAAAATCAATGCGGGTCAGGTATTATTTTCTAAATTTAAAAAATACAATCCGGACAAGCGTCCACAAAAAGCGAAGCGAAAAGGTTGGTTTAACTTATACTATCGCGTTTTTGGTAATATTGATAAGTATAAAACCAAATCAGATAAGAAAAGTGTCAAACAGAATTTTGCCAAATCAGATCGTAGAAAAAAGACCATCGAGAAAAAATTGGAAGCGGCTTTCGGAAAGAAAATACCCACAATCGACGAACCGGAGGAGTGGAAGGATACTGGCTCCGCTTCTGCTGATCCGGACGAAACGACGGACGACCCGGAATTTATCGAGGGTTTTACGGAGAACGGAGAATTTTTGGAAGAGACGGTCGTTATGCCAAAGGACAAGGCTGCAAAGCCAGAGGATAAAACAGCACCAAAGAAAAAACCAGAACCGAAGCAACCTGTAATTCCTGAGCCTGATTTGGGAGAGGAAGAGGAGGAGTTTATTGAGTTTGATCCGGATGGAAGACGATAGGCGCTCTTCAATCGGTGAGGGCTTTCAGTAGGCGGACAATTGGCTCACAATGGGCTTTCTGCAATCGGTGATCTCTTCAATCGGTGAGGGCTTTCAATTGGCTTTTTTCTAATGGTGATCTCTTCAATCGGTGTAGGCTTTCGGTGGGTGGACGGTGGGCGCTCTGCAATTGGTGATCTCTTTAATTGGTGAGGGCTTTCGGTGGGTGAACGATGGGCGTTTTTTTGACGTAATCGGGTTTAAGGCAATGACTTCTCAAAATGAGGGAAATACTTTTTTCTTTTAAATTATCTGTTTAGAAATAACTGTTTTCCGATCTAGTATTTATTTATCATCTCACTCCCTAAAACCGCCCCGCCGATTTCTGGTAAATCACCGCCAGCAAGGTCTGCCCTACTGCCCGTAAAGTCTGTTTGTCAATCACACTCATATCATCCGCGTGCGTATGCCAGTAATGGCCAAAGCCAGTTTCGGTATCAGCGGGTCGGTTAATGATATCGATCATTTTGATTCCGGCGATCTTATTGACGAATAGGTGGTCGTCGACCAGTTGGCGGGTATTGTCATTGACGAAATAATTTCCGTAGCCCATGTTTTGGCTTAGCTTCCAGACCTTATCCAATACTTTTGGGGCAAAGGCCCGGGAGACTTCTTCCTTGGTAAATCTGGCTCCTTTTGAACCTACCATATCCAGTAAGATTCCGAAGTCGGCACCGTATCCTTTGACGTGCGGATTGCGGCTCCAGTACTGCGATCCCAGACACCAGGTGGTAATATCTTCTCCCTGACTTTCTCCGTAATCTTCCGCATCAAACAAGACAATATCTACCCCCAGATCAATTGGGTTATTTTGAATCGCCCGGGCAATCTCCAATAAAATTCCTACACCACTTCCACCGTCATCGGCTCCCAGAATCGGCTGATCCTGACGACTCTTATCCGGATCGTAATCGGCGATGTGACGCGAATCCCAGTGAGCCGCCAGCACCACCCGACGCGGATGATCGGGATTATAACTACCGATAATATTTGTGGCATTCAGCTTGGTGCCGGTGTAAGCAGTCGCCATAAAATCTTGTTCTATAACCGTCGCACCAAAAGACCTTAAAGTATTGGCTAAATAATTTTTAGCCGCTTGGTGAGCGGCGGTATTCGGAACACGTGGACCGAACGCTACCTGTCGGGCAATGTACTGGTACGCCGAATCTTTTTCAAATTTGGGAACGACCACATTCTTTATCGGTGGTGGTGGAATTACTTTGGGTTCGGACTTGCACTGTGCAAACAACAGTACACTAATCAGAAATAATAAAAACAGGTTAATATTTTTCAACGTAGAAGATTTTTAAAATTTAAGCAAAATAATACCAGGCACCCGCAATCGCCAGCACATTTACAATCACCAACAACCAAACCCAAATGTTAGAATTACCTAATAGCTCGTTCTCCACGTAGTTATTAACACTCGCCTTTACTTCCGTCTGAATCGACGGTAGGTTTTGTGGGGTAAATTCGGTGGTTGTCTGAATATCCCGCAGCGTACTGATAATCGGTGCCCGATCGAGTAACATCGTTAATACCCGCTTAAAACTCTTAGGTAATGGATCATCCAATTTTTTTACAAAATCAGCGGCACCATTTATTGCGTTTCCAACAACGGCTGGACTTTCATCGATGGTTTGTTTTCCCAATACAATGGAAGAAACGACTTTATCAATCACCTTTCCAGTAACCGGATTGGCATTTTTATACAAAAACTCAATCCCCCGATCAAATGTATACGACTTAATCAACCATGCGTAAGCGGCAGGAAACAGTACCAGAAATCCGGCAAAGATCATCAGTGCTACGGGTGTACTCGCTAGCGTGGCACCGTTGAGCCATCCGCCCAAAAATACGAAAGAGAAGATTACATTGATAAATATTGCTAAAGCAAACGGCAGAATAATTCGTTTTGCAAAACCGAAGAGATTCATTGATTTCATAATATAGACGAATCAGAATTTGAAATAAATTTATAAGTTAAAATATCATCATCTGGAAATGTTGTGCTACTTGCTAATCGCTAGGGTGTTCAATTGACGAAAAAAACTTCCGTACATTTGTAATGTAATTTGCTCCAAGATTTTAGCTTTTTTTATTCTTTCTGTTCATTTTTTTTGCAGAAAAAAAAACGAAACAAAAAAATCTGCCGCCTGTCGCATTTTTCGAATTCGGCACTTCTAATAAAATGTCAAACCGAATAAACTCGCTTTAAAAGCCTGTTTATTATTTTTAATTTATTGATTATTAGTCTTTTAACTTTTATTCAACAGTTGTTTAGCTCGAACAGTATTCGGTTTAAGACATTTTATTAAGGCACCGAATGGAAAAAAGCTCAAGGTCGGAGGCTTTGTCGAAACGTGAAATTTTTTGTTCATTAACAAAATTTTATTAATAAGAAATTTTCATAAAATCGAGATTTAACCATCAAATTTCACAGAAGAAATTTTTAGTACCTGTTGAGTAGATTGAATACCCTGGCTAATCGCTGCTTGCTTCCTGGTTTTCTGCTAACGCGTCATAAGAGAAGCAAGAAGCAAGAAGCAAGAAGCAAGAAGCAAGAAGCAAGCGGCAAACAGCACGCAGCATTTTTATATTTTGCTCCAGTCCGTACCATCTTTTCCGTCTTTCAATTGAATTTTTAACGCAGCGAGACCGTCCCGGATTTTATCTGAGGTTCCCCAATCTTTACTTTCCCGGGCATTTTGCCGCAAGTCAATTACCAGTTGCATCAAACCATCCAGCGTTCCGTCGCCGTTGCTGTGTTCCAGTTCGTCCTGTAATCCGAAGATATCAAAAATAAAATCGTGGAACGTTGTTTTCAATCTTTTTAAAGTATCAGCAGAAATCTCTGCCAGTGACAGGTGCCCATCTTTTAGCCCGTTGATTTTCGGAACCAATTCAAATAATTTTCCGAGGGCCGTTGGGGTACTGAAATCATCGTACATATGCTCCAACGCCTGATCCATCAGCTCGTTGATTTCTGCATCCAGAGGTGCGGGACCATCTTTGTGGGTACTCGCCAACTCGCTCAACACTTTATTGCCTTCCATTAAACGGCGGAATCCTTTTTCGGCTGCCTGCAAGGATTCGTCAGTCAAATCGAGCGTGCTACGATAATGGGATTGCAGCATAAAAAAGCGAATCGCCATCGGGCTGAACGCTTTACTGATGTGCGGACTATCCCCGGTAAATAATTCATTAGGCGTGATACTATTATCATCGCTTTTCGACATTTTTTTACCATTCATCAACAACATATTTGCGTGCATCCAATAGTTGGCAGGCGCGCAATTACAAGCACCAAAATTTTGGGCTACTTCGTTTTCGTGGTGTGGAAATTTCAGGTCGTTACCACCGCCGTGGATATCAAATGTTTTGCCCAGGTATTTGGTACTCATCACGGAACATTCGAGGTGCCAGCCGGGGAAACCTACCGACCAGGGAGAATTCCAACGCATCAGGTGGCTCGGATCGGCTTTGATCCAAATCGCAAAATCGGAGGAATGATTTTTCTCACTCTGATTTTTTAAATTATCTCTGGATTCAGATAATAAGTCATCGATTACCCGACCGGAAAGTTTTCCGTATACTTCGTTTTCGTTGGCAAATTTTACCGTATCAAAATAGACAGAGCCATTTTTTTCGTAGGCCAAACCGTTGTCCAGAATCTGTTGTACCATTTCGATCTGCTCGATGATATGTCCGGTGGCCCGCGGCTCAATGCTTGGAGGCAAGGTATTAAAGATAGCCATCATGTCGTGAAAGCCGTTGGTATAATGCTGGACGACCTCCATGGGTTCCAGTTTTTCCTGACGGGCTTTTTTAGAAATTTTATCTTCTGCGTTGGAGTCTGCGTCACCAACGAGATGGCCTACGTCGGTGATATTACGAACGTACCGAACTTTATAGCCCGCGTATTTTAAAAACCGATATATCACATCGAAGTTGACAAAAGTCCGGCAGTTACCCAAGTGTACATCGCTATATACGGTCGGGCCACAAACGTACATTCCAATATATCCCGTTTCAATGGGTTTGAAGACTTCTTTGGAGCGCGATAAGCTGTTATGTATTTTGAGTTCGTTTTTCATGCGGCAAAAATAATAAAATTTGGTGTTGAAATGTTAACCCTGTCTGCTGACGCGGTAAGGCAGGTCGTTGAATTGCGGTATTCGTTAATTAATACCGAAATAAGAGCAATTTTGTTCCCTCTCCAGGGTATCTTTTAAATTATGAAGCTGTTTAAAAATAAAGCACAATAGTTACGGCTAAGTCATTGACTGCCAATACCTGCCGGCCGGCACTTATCCTCACCTTCTGTGAACAATCTTAAACAGCTTCAATCATTACCAGGACAATCGAGTTTTTACCGGATAGTGATCAGAAAATGGTTGCCGGTCAATTTCATGTTCCAGAACACGCAAACGAGGATCGTAGAAGAGATAGTCGATTTTCATCAAAGGTATTTTCCCGGCGTAAGTGGAACCAAATCCACTCCCCGCGGTGCAGAAAGCATCTTCCAGTTGGGAGTGAAACTGCTGATAAACGTAGGACGTAGGTGGCTCGTTAAAATCTCCGCCAACGACTACGGGATACGGACTTTTTCGGATATGGGCCAGCACTTTTTCGGATTGTCCTTCTCTGGTGGAAGCGTGATTTTTGTAGACTTTAATTAAGCCCCAGACACCAGACCAAGTTTCTTTTTCTCTTACTTTTCCGGCGGCTACGGCATCGATGGCCTCACGGTCAAGGCTGGAGGATTTGAGGTGTAAACTATAAAATCGGATTATTTTATTATTGGCAACTTTGAGGTCTGCCCAGAGTACCAGATGGTTGATACTATTCAACTCAATCATACCTGAGGAAATAATAGGATAACGAGAAAGAATGGCGACCATTTTTCTTTCGGGCTGAAAGGAATGTGGAAGGTTTAGAATTTTATTAATTTCGTTAATATAGAGTTTTGACGTTTCCTGAAATAGAAAAACATCTACTTTATTTTCAGACAACCAGTTTTCAAATTCTTTGACGTGTCGAGACTTCTTTTCTTTATCTTTATATTGATAAACATGCAGTAGATTTCTGGTATTAAAATTTATAACCGTAATTTCATTCTTTTCGGATGCAGCGCTACTACCATTGATCCCAAAATTGCTACTAAAATGTCCCCAGCCAAGCAACATGCAACAAAGTGAGAGCAGGAAATATTTCTTGCGACGAAATATCCAATAGAGAAAAAAAAGAAAATTTAGTATAAATAGTAGCGGAAAAGCCAGACCGAAAATAGATATCGGCCAAAAGGTAGTTGGAGAGATATAAGGAGCGAGATAAGCAATGAAGGTAGTCAGGATCAACAAGACGTTCAGCCAACGGGACAAACCAGTTATCGTTTTCAATAGTTCTTAATTTTTGGAATGCCAGTAAGAGGAAGCAAGCCGTAACGTCTATTTTTTACTAGCATTAAATAAAAATTCTTTTTCCGCTTCGGAGAGTGACTCGTAGCCCTCTTTTTTTATTTTATCCAAAATAGCATCCAGTTTATCCTGATGAGATCCGTCTACGGCACTTCCACGATCAGAGCGATGGCCAGTTTTACCATTTTGCTGGCGATTTTTTATCTTATCGTCATTTCGGTGTACCATTTTCGGACCTTTTCGTTTAGGTCGCAAAGCAGGCTCACTGACGCTGTGAAATAAATTGGTTACTTTATCAAAAAAGTTATTTAGTGGTTCGGAGAGGTCTCTTCCAGCCTGTAGCTGACTGACAAAAATATACCCCATCAAAGCACCTCCAAGGTGCGCAAAATGTCCTCCGGTATTTATATTTCCAGCCGTACCGATCAAATCCATGATGATGACGGCGACGACAATATATTTTAGTCTGATATCTCCCAGCAAAATTAACCGGAGACTATATTCGGGTGCGATCATACCTGCGGCGACCACGATCGCCATGATCCCCGCTGAGGCACCAAGGGCAGTGTGCGTTCCACCTCCTCCGTAAGGAAGCAGATTGACACTTAAAAAAAAGACCAGTGCGCCCGCCAATCCTCCTAATACATAGATCGGTAAAATTCGTTTATCTCCCAATAAATCACCCAAAATTCGTCCGAACCAGTAAAGAAATAGCATATTCCAGAGGAGATGCCAGAATCCTTCGTGCATAAACATATGCGTAAAGACCGACCAGGGGTGCATTAATATCTCTAGAGGATTGGAGGATATTTTGAACCAACCGAGGATCCGGTCATACCAGTTATCTGGAGCCCCTCCATGATATAAAAAGACCTTCATCAGGTTGATAACCAAGAAGATAGCTACATTAACGATAATTAGCCGGATAATCATGTTACCGTAACTAAATTGTTGTTTAACATCGTCCCAGATTGAACTCAGCATCAGTATCTTTTTTTTTCAAAGTTAATAAGATGTAGGTTGTTATGCAACTCTATTAGGTTAAACAATGAAATGAGGGGTTTGTTTCGGACTTGACTCAAAGTCAGGTTGGTTGATGAGCACCAAAAAGGGCTGAAGACTATTCATCCTTTAAAATATCTTTTATGCCGGAAGGATTTCTTTTGGAGTGAATTACCGCTAAAATATTGACCTCTTCTGCTACAAATTCATAAATAATGATATGGTTTCGAAATTTACAACACCTATATCCTTCTTCTCTTAATTTTTCATTCCTGCACGGTGCACAGGATTCAGGATATTTTTCTAGTTTTTCAACAGATTTATATATTCCACCAATATATTTATCTGCTGCCTTTTCATCTTCTTCACTAATGTATTCATGTAAGTCCGCTAACATTTCCAGAGCTGAGAATGACCAAGTTATTTTCATCTCTTCTTCCAACTTTTTATCTGTTCCTTTATTTCTTCCATCGTAAAAGATTTTCCTTGTTTTATCTCCTCTTTTGAATTTTCCAGAACATTTAAAAGCGTTGCTTCGTCAATTTCCTCCCCTTCCATTACCAAGTCTTTTGAAGAATTATAAGATTCAATAACACCAAGACTTCTTAAGGACTGTATTATTTGAATAAACTCCTTAATATTATTTTTTTTCACATTGATATGATAAGTCATAGCATTTTTTATTTTATTGGAAAAAACAGTCTATTAAATATCCACTATTTTATTAAAAATAGCAATTTTACTTAACAGGTACCTCCCTAACTAGCTTCTCTTCAACATCCCCCACTGCGCCATAATCAGGAAACCCGTAATCGCACCACCAATATGCGCAAAATGTGCAATGCCCGTATCTCTACCAGAAAAGGCTAAGTATAATTCTAACACGCCAAAAATAAGGACGAAATATTTAGCTTTCATCGGGATGGGAGGAATTAACAATCGAATAGTATGGTTGGCGAAAAGGACACCAAAACCGGCTAGTAACCCAAAGATAGCACCGGAGGCACCAAGCATTGGAGTGTTTATATCGATGGCCATACCCATCTGATTGATCTGAATATACATAATGACCATATACAAAAACAAAGCGCCGAATCCAGTCAACAAATAATAGATCAGAAATTTTTTAGGTCCGAATCGCTGTTCCAAAGGCACGCCAAACATGAATAGTCCGTACATATTAAAAAATATATGCGCAACATTGGCGTGCATAAACATATGCGTAATCAATTGATAAGGCTGAAAATATTCGCTCGTCGGATAAAAAACAGCAAGCATATATTTTATCTCGTTTCCGGCTATTTGGGTACCGATAAACATCATTACATTAATGATGATCAGGCTTTTTACAACATCGGTTAACGGTGGGAACATAATTTATTTAGTTTATGAAACGTAGGAATTTTACTTTGTGAAACGTTTTTTGAGGTCATCTAGTTCGTAAGTCACAAAAGAATGATCGCCGTTGGGGCCTTTATAAGGAGATTGACAGGCAAAAAGTTTATCGATCAGTTCCCGCATTTCTTCGGAGGTCAATTTTTGTCCACGTTTAATGGCGCTGCCTCGGGCCAGGGAAAGCGCGATATTTTCGGCGATGTCCATTTTGAGATCCCGGTTGGCTTTGTATTGTTCCAGAAGGTCTTCGATGAGTTGTTGCTCGTCGAGGCCCTTGGATAGTTCGGCGGGAATGCCGTGAATTACGTAGCTATTATTGCCAAAGTCTTCGATATCAAAACCCAACTGTTGGATTTGGGGCAATATTTCGTCGAGCAGCGGCTTATCAGCCGGAGCGACGGAGATGGTTTTGGTAAATAATTTTTGTTGAACGCCCTGTTGATTATTTTGTAAATCGTTGAGGTAGCGTTCGTAGAGAATACGTTTGTGAGCAGTTCGCTGATCGATTAAAATAAATCCGGATTTGATCTGCGAGACAATATAAGTGCCATGAATCTGATAAGGCATTCTGGATTCTGCCAGCGGTCGATCCTGGTCACTACCCAATTCGGGATTTTGCCCGGCGGCACTTTCGATGGTCACGGACTGTTGGGTCGAATCTGAGTTATTTTCGTCCAGTTCGTCGAGGCCTTCATAAAGTTTTTGCCAATTGCGCAAATTAGAAGACTCCAGTCGGGACGGAGAACCTGAGTTGGCACCAGATATATTTTTATTACCCTTTGTAGGATTTCCGGACGAACTGCGACTTTCGAACCGCTCTTCTCTTCCTGTCGGTCGATCTGGGGATTTAGGATTCATCACCGGTAAAGAGTTCATACTCGCTTCCTGTTCAAAATCAAGGGTCGGGGTAATGCTGTACTGACCGAGGGCATGTCGGACGGCAACCTTGAGATAGTTATAGACCAATCGTTCATCTTCGAATTTGATTTCCTGTTTCGTGGGATGCACATTGATGTCAATCCGGGCCGGATCTATTTCTAAAAAAATAACGTAGAGTGGAAAGGTATCTTTGGGTAGCAAATCCTCGTAAGCCGTCATGATGGCGTGGTTGAGGTAGCCACTCTTGATGTAGCGTTGGTTGACGAAGAAAAATTGTTCCCCTCTCGTTTTTTTGGCGAAAGAAGGTTTACCCACGTAGCCTTCCATATTGAGCGCATCGGTATTTTCCGAAATAGGTACTAGTTTTTTATTGGTATTACTACCAAACATACCGACGATCCGTTGGCGCAAATTTCCCGCCGGCAGATGAAACACTTCACTATTATTGTGGTGTAAAGAAAAGAACAGATCCGGGTGTGCCAAGGCAATCCGTTGAAATTCGTCTACGATGTGGCGCATTTCCACGGTATCCGACTTCAAGAAATTCCGGCGAGCCGGTACATTGTAAAAAAGATTTTTAACCGAAATACTGGTTCCCACCATACACTGGCAAGGCTCCTGAGATTTGACTTCCGATCCTTCGAGGATTATCTTCACGCCTAGCTCATCCGTTTGCCGCCGCGTACGCATTTCCACCTGCGCGATAGCCGCAATAGAAGCCATGGCCTCACCGCGAAATCCCATTGTTCGGATGGCAAAAAGATCCTTTGCTTTTTTTATTTTCGAAGTAGCATGACGTTCAAAACACATTCTGGCATCCTGATCCGACATGCCACAACCATCGTCAATGACTTGTAACAAAGTTTTTCCAGCATCTTTTATAATCAGCTTGATAGACGTACTACCCGCATCAATGGAATTTTCCATGAGTTCTTTAATCACCGAAGCTGGCCGCTGAATGACTTCTCCGGCGGCGATTTGATTGGCAATAGAATCGGGTAATAAACTGATAATGTCCCCCATAGTATTATTGAATATTGAATGTTCAATATTGAATATTCAATATTGAATTGTTGCGTTTACAATTGTTAATTAATCCAAAAAAATCAGATTGTCGTCTCGGTCGCCTCCTGAATAATGGGAGCCAGGTAAAAGAGTAGTAACAGAGCTCCAACCATGAGAGCCGCTAGCACGATTACCAAGGTTCTGTTTGATTTTTGTACTTGCCGGGTTCGAAAACCGCGGGTTTCGGAGCTGACACCGGCCGTACGGTGGCGGAGGCCACGTCCAATTCTGGCTTTGATGGCCTCGGGATCTCCGGATTTACTTTTCTCCACACTTTCCAGACGTTCCTCAAGGTCTTCCTTTTCGGGATTCCAGTACATTGGATTGTAATCGAATTTATTATGTTTTGGTGTTCTGAATACTCTGATAAATGCCATAATTAATTTTTTACTATTGGTTGTTCAACCAAAATGAAGAAAAAATTTGTATAAAGTTGTTTAAGAACTTCTGATTCTCCATCCATTAATTTGTCAACTAATCGTCTTTTTTTTATAAAAAATAAAAATTGACGCAGATGGAAAAATACGAAAAAAAATTCCTAATAAAAATCATTTTTTTAAAAACCATTTGCCTTGTACGCCGCGATTTTAGCTGTATCTTTGTCGCTTTTAACGACCAGTATACTCCCAATCCAATGAGTGACGTAATCAAACATGAATGTGGTGTTACCCTAATCAGGTTATTAAAACCGCTTAAATACTACCAAAAAAAATACGGAACGCCGCTTTACGGGCTCAATAAGTTGCAATTACTTATGAAGAAGATGCGCAACCGGGGTCAAGATGGTGCAGGCATCGCTACAATAAAATTGAATGTGGATCCGGGAACGCGCTATATCAGCCGAAAAAGAAACAATACGTCGCAATATCTCGATGGCCTTTTTGCGGATGTCTACGCCCCATTTGACGGTTTGACGGCCAAGCAAATGGCCAACGTAAAATGGCTGAAAGAAAATAAACCTTATACTGGAGAGCTCCTACTGGGTCATCTCCGCTACGGTACCCACGGCGCTAATACGATCGAAACCTGTCATCCTTTTTTAAGGCAAAATAACTGGATTAGCCGAAACCTTGTACTGGCGGGAAATTTCAATATGACCAATGTGGTGGAATTATTTGACGAACTGGTCGAATTAGGTCAGTATCCCAAGGAGATGTCAGATACGGTCACGGTATTGGAAAAAATCGGTCATTTTCTGGACGACGAAGTGCAGCGTTTGCACGACTGGTATAAGCCGGACGATTTATCCATTGCTAAATTAAACGAGAAAATTTTTACCCAGCTAGACGTCAACCGAATTTTAAAGCGGGCCAGTAAACGTTTTGACGGTGGTTACGTGATGGCGGGTATGATCGGACACGGTGATGCCTTCGTCATGCGCGACCCTAACGGTATCCGACCCGCTTTTTATTATCAGGACGAAGAAGTTGTCGTGGTCGCTAGCGAGCGTCCCGCCATTCAAACAGCCTTTAATGTGCATATCAACCGAGTGCACGAACTCAAGCGGGGCCATGCGCTCATTATCAAAAGAAATGGGAAAGTAACAGAAGAAATTTTTACCAAACCCCGAAAACGAAGAGCTTGTTCGTTTGAGCGAATTTATTTTTCACGTGGCAATGATCGGGATATTTACCTGGAAAGAAAAAAACTGGGTCATCAACTAGCGATGCCGGTCTTAAATTCGATTGGCAAGCATTTTATGCGAACGGTCTTTACTTATATTCCCAACACTTCGGAACCTTCCTTTATCGGATTGGTAGACGGGGTCAATGATCGACTCAATGAACTGAAGCAGGAAAAAATAATCAAGCTGGGAAAAAAACTTAAACCACGGCGACTGGAAAAAATATTGGCTCGCCGCCCAAGGGTAGAAACCCTGGTGGTGAAAGATGCCAAGATGCGGACTTTTATTGCGGATGATGCGTCGCGGGGAGATCTGGTAGCACACGTGTACGATGTGACCTACGGAATTGTTCGCAATGATAAAGATAGTGTCGTTTTGGTGGACGATTCGATTGTACGGGGAACTACGTTAAGGGATAGTATCATCAAAATTGTCTCGCGGTTACGTCCCAAAAAAATAATCATTGTTTCTTCTGCTCCGCAGATTCGGTATCCGGATTGTTATGGAATTGACATGTCGAAGATGTGGAATTTTGTGGCGTTCCGGGCGCTGCTTGCCTTGCTAAAAGAGACAGATCAGGAGCATTTGCTGGAAGAGACTTACAAACGTTGCAGGGCGTCGGAGGTACTGCCAGTAAATGAGGTAATCAACGAAGTAATTGAACTGTACGATACATTTGAATACGAGGCGGTATCGAAAAAGATTGCACAGATTGTAACACCAGAAGGCATTAAACCAAAGATCGAGGTAATCTATCAGACGATTGAAGGGTTACACACGGCCTGTCCGAATAATAATGGCGATTGGTATTTTTCGGGGGTTTACCCTACGCCTGGTGGAAACCGGATTGCGAATCGGTCATTTATCAATTTTATGGAGGGGAGAAATGAGCGGGCTTATTAGGATGTGCGGATTGGTGGATTTTTGGATGTGCGGATTAGTGGATATGCAGATTAATGATTTTTAGTCGGTGAGGTACTTCTACTTGTGAGGGCTTTTTCTCTTCTGATGCATTTGGATTTCGTTAACCAGGGTTGATCTGCTTTTTTCATTCTCGGAATTTCACTTTGGTATTCAAAACGATTTCACGGGCAATTATTTTCCTATTAATCGAAAAGCAGCAAAGGTTAAATTGATATTAAGAAGTTGTTTAAAACTACCCAAAATGATTAAACATCCATTTACCAAAACAATGTCGTTATTTTTTCTTTCTTTTATTTTAATTTCAGCTTGTGGGAATAATAAAAAAGAAGCACCATCGCTCGCTCCTGAAATTAAAGAATTAAGTCATAACGTTGCAGATTTAAAAATTACAAACCTATCTACCATGTTGACTACCCGTGGTATAGGAGAATGGGGATATTGTGCTTTAGTAGAAGCAGATGGAAAAAAAGTTCTTTTCGATACTGGAGGTTTACCGGAAACAGTTTTAAAAAATGCGGAAAAATTGAATGTTGACCTTTCGGATGTGGAAGATGTCTTTTTAAGCCATAATCATGGTGACCATACAGGAGGACTACGGACACTACGGGAAGCGTACAAAAAAATAAATCCAAAAGCTTTTTCCAGAATCCATGTTGGTAAAGGAATTTTTACGCAAAGACTTAATGTTCGAAATTGGATGATGGAAATGAAAGAAGAACTAGAAGCAGATGGAGTTGAATTTTTCATTTACACCGAATCTGCTGAGTTGTTTCCAGGCGTGTGGATTACCGGTCCAATCAAAAGAGTTCACGAAGAAAAAAATTACGGCGGAAGATTTAAGTTAGTGACTCCTGAAGGATCAATTGTGGATAATATTCCAGAAGATCAATCATTAGTTATTGATACAGAAAAAGGATTCGTAACCGTTTCCGGATGCGGTCATGCCGGTATTATCAATACTTTAGAACACATCAAAGCTAATATTTCAGAAGAAAAAATACATGCTATTATTGGAGGTTTTCATTTGCTGAACGCAACTGATGAGCATTTAAAATGGACTGCTTCGAAATTAAAAGAGTTCGGAGTTGCTAAAATTAATGGTGCACATTGTACCGGATTACATGCGCTTTATTTTTTAAAAAATGAAATGAACTTAGCTAGAGCAGATGCCGTAGTGGGATCCGTTGGAGATAGCTTTGATTTGGAAAACGGATTAAATCCCGGAATACTGGCAAAATAATTTTAAATAATAGTGCAAAACCTATTCAGCAAAAAAGTAATGATTTTTTTTAAAAAAACTCCATTATAACTCACAGCCCAATTAGTTCCAAGCTAACCAACCTTACCTAACCAAGCTAACATCTCCAAAATAACGCAGCGTCGTTCCATCCACCAAATCCAATTCTACCTGCCAGATATAAACACCAGCGGGTGCCATCTCTCCCCCTATTCTTCCATCCCAAAAAGATTGGGGATCTAAAGCGTCAATTTCATCATTGGTATAAACGATTGCTCCCCAACGATTGTAGATTTCCAGGTTTTTTATCTGGTTAATCCCGCAGCCTGGGAATAGTTGAAAATAATCATTGCGACCATCAAAATTTGGACTAAAGGCATTCGGAATATAGACCAATTGTTCTTTATCCAAAACCACCTGGGTAGTACTCGTATCAGCGCATAAGAAGTCATTGATTACGGTGAGCTGATAACTTGGCAGGAAAGGGACTTCTAACGTTGGAGTCGGACAATTATAACAATCCAACCCTTCTCTTTTCGTCCACGAATAAGTGACTTGATCATCTCCCGTGATAATCGGACTTAGTTTCAGCGGTGTACAAAAATCTGTTTCGATTAATCCAGGTAAATTAATCGTAGGAGAAGGAAGTGCCGAAATAACGGTGGAAGCCGTATCTGTGCAAAATCCATTATCGATGATCACCTCGTAGGTTCCCGCCTGATAAGGCGTAAAAGAGGAGATTTCCATTTGTTGGCTATCACGCTCAAAATTCGCAGGACCAGTCCATGAGAAATGTCTAAGTTCTCCATTCCCGGTTCCAGTCAACGCGACCGTTTCTCTTTCACAATAATCTAATTTTCCGGTAATAGTTGCTTCAATTTTTGGCGTAACTAAGATATCCAGAGGTCTAATTTGTTCACAAAATCCATAGTTGGCCACCATCTCAAAAGTTCCCGTGTAATCATCCGTTGCGTTAGGTATCCGGGGACTAAATTCCGTCGAAGCAAATCTTGCTGGGCCAGACCAGGTCATGGTTCCAAGGGGAGACATCGTTCCATTCAACACTAATTCAAAACCATCACATATTGGGCTATTCGTAGAGGCAGAAGCTTCTAATAATTCATTAGGAGGTTCCACCACGATATCGGTTTCTTTCCAGGCAAAATTACATTTGGAACTAACAGGTCGAATCTGTTTAAGATTGTATTCACCAGGAAATAAACTATCTATCTTAAACATATTTTCATTGTTTATTTCAACATTATAAAATAGTTCTTCCCAGTCCTGACTAATTAACTTGATTTCATATGCTTCTCCGGCCAGCAATTGTGGAGAAAAAATTCGAACTTCTGAATCATTAGCATCAAGACAATTGGAAGCCTTTTTTATATCAAGATCAACTTCGTCCAATAGAATAGGCGTGGAAGAAAACCCAGAGACATCTCCCGTAAAATCAGGGGAAGTAGGTTCATCTGACGACATCGTTCCGCCCAACAAAGTTGGTAAATTATTTAGATGACCTTGATTATAAATCAATCCTACCGGGAGATCAATTACCCTGGCACGAATATTTATTTCCACAAATTCACCCGGATTAATCAGTAGATTATTGATGGTTAAAAGGTCGGTACCAATTCCCGTTCCCGGAGCAATATTTCCATTATAATTTCCAGAGACAAAATCAATGATTATTCCTTCCGGTAAGGTATCTGTAAAAACGACATCAGACAAGGTAAGATTGGAACCATTTTTAATCGTTAACACGAAATTAATAGTAGAATTATTGCAAGGTACATCTCGGGGAATAATATCATTTTCAAAGGTCATACTATAGGGGCAAGAACAACCATCTGTGATTTCTCCTAAGGGAGCAGATCCTTGTCCCTGAAAATTTGCCGATTCATTTTCCCGATTGATACTGATAATTTGATTGACAAAATAGGGTTCCGTCTGTCCTGGACCAACCCCAAAAAGATCACCTTCTTTTCTAAAAAACAAACTACCCAATTGTAAAACCAGATTTTCAGAAATTTCGAAAAGCGGTGTCACCATTCCGACGTTCGGATCAGTAAAATCCAAATTGATTTCCAGCAAATACCCCCGCGTAGCATCCGGTCCATATTCCTCCCCAGGCAAACGCCCCTGAAAAGAATAAGCAATATTTACGTTTGCTGGATCAATCACAATATCATCCAGCCGGGTAGTAAAATCTACCGTATTAGAAGAACTCGGATCCCAAAATAAATCCAGTTCTTTTACCAATCCAAAATTATTTACCACGTTATAATATTGAATTTTATGTAAATCACTATTATAAAATAAATACGATCCATCCGGAGCACAGTCACCGGCGTAAGCCCGCAACGTATCTGTCCCGGCCACCGTGCCAACTACTTCATGACTACCATCCACCTTCAATCGCACAATTGAATCTGTATCTACCTTCACTCCATAAATATAATTGTCCATCGTGTTGAATCCGATCGCATCAAATTGTTCGCCAAAATAAACGGTATTTGGACTATATAAAATAATTCCAAAACTTCCAAAGTTGATATTATTATTGGTGGTAGAACTTGTGGCCGTTGATAGAATCAGCCGTCCATCACACGGAAAAGGCTGACTATATCCGGGTAGAGATAAGCAGGTAAGACAGAGTATAAAAACCGTAATTCGAGTCCACAGCATAAGTATAGGTAAGTTACTTATTTGTGTGGACATAGCGTAATTATTCTGGTTTTTTGTCGCGCAGATAACCGACTGATCCCGATAAAGGAGAGCACCGCAAAATTGGATGGGAAGCTATTTCACATTGGGATCACTTAGTTGAATCTTACACCTCCTTTTCCTTAAAATTCTTTATGACGTTTACCAAAGCCAGAGAATCTAGTTTTAATAATTTAAAAAATTTAGTAAAAAACTTCTACCATCGTAAAACAATCCAATCAGTTACTACCATTCTAAAAATATTTCTTTATTTTAGCCCCCAATAAGCATACCTGCTTATTTCCCTTACCAAATTAACTATATTTTAATGTATCCTCCCCTGTGATAACGGGCTATGTACGATAGATTTGTTGTACTAGTACAGTATCGTACTAGAAAGTTATTTAGCACAAAAAAGTAGAAATTTATGAAATACCAACACAAACGTTTTAAGAAAATCATGGTGGCCAACCGAGGCGAAATTGCCATTCGAGTTTTACGGGCGGCTTCCGAATTAAGACTTACCACCGTCGCCATCTATACTTACGAGGATCGTTATTCACTACACCGCTACAAAGCGGACGAGGCGTATCAGGTCGGTCCCAACGACGAACCACTCAAGCCGTATCTGAATGTTGATGAGATTATCAAGGTAGCCAAAGAAAACGGCGTGGAAGCTATCCATCCGGGTTACGGTTTTTTATCAGAAAATGTCAACTTCGCCCGAAAATGCAAAGCAGCGGGCATCGTCTTTATTGGACCAGAGGCGGAAGTGATGGAAAGACTCGGAGATAAAGTAGCGGCTAAAAAAATTGCGAAAGCGGCCAAGGTGCCAATCATTGAAGATAGTAATAAAGCGCTGACCAACGACAAAATCATTATGTCCGAAGCCGAGCGAATTGGTTTTCCAGTGATGGTGAAGGCCGTCGACGGTGGGGGTGGCCGCGGGATGCGGGTGGTCCGCAACGCGGAAGAATTACTCATCGAAGCCCACGAAGCAAGCGGTGAGGCATTGACAGCTTTTGGTAATGGTACCATATTTTTGGAAAAATATATTGAGAACCCGAAACACATTGAAGTACAAATTCTGGGAGATAAATACGGAAATATTGTTCATTTATTCGAACGGGATTGTTCGGTACAACGACGTTTTCAAAAGGTAGTGGAGGTCGCTCCTGCGCTTGGCCTATCTCAGGCAACCAAGGATGCGCTCTATGAGTACGCGCTCCGTATCACCCGCCACGTAGGCTACACACACGCGGGGACGGTCGAATTTTTGGTAGACAAAGAAGAAAATATTTATTTTATTGAAGTCAATCCCCGGATTCAGGTGGAGCATACGATCACGGAAGAGGTGACAGGAATTGATATCGTTCGTAGTCAGATTTTAATTGCGATGGGCTACGAATTATCCCATAAAACTATTTTTATCCGCAGTCAGGAAGACATCACTTGTGAAGGTTTTGCGATTCAGTGCCGGGTCACTACCGAAGATCCTTCGATGGGTTTTAAACCGGATTATGGAACTGTGATCGCCTACCGGAGTGCGGGTGGATTTGGGATTCGACTGGACGCAGGTAGTGCTTATCAGGGATCGGTGATCTCGCCGTTTTTTGATAGTTTACTGGTAAAAGTAACCGCCTGGGGACGAACACAACAAGGTGCTGCCGAAAGATTACGACGGGCATTAACGGAGTTTCGGGTACGTGGAGTAAAAACGAATATTGGTTTTTTAATTAATTTGCTGGAGAATGATACCTTTAAAGATGGAAAGGCCACCGTATCCTTTATTAAAGACCATCCAAAACTGTTGGTGGCGCCTCGCTCCCGAGATCGGGGTACCAAAACCTTACGGTACCTTGCTGATATAATTGTGAATGGTCATAAAGATGTAAAATATATAAATCCTAATAAACGATTCCGGGATCCAATCGTCCCCGCCTTTGATCCACAAGAAAAAATTCCGGACGGAACCAAACAAAAACTTGATAAATTAGGTCCCCAGAAATTTGCCGAATGGCTTAAAAAAGAAAAAAAGATTCATTATACCGATACCACTTTCCGGGATGCCCACCAGTCACTGCTCGCTACTCGGGTTCGTTCGCTGGATATGCTTAACGTGGCAGAAAGTTACGCGCGTAAACACGGACCTGACTTATTTTCGATGGAAGTTTGGGGAGGTGCAACTTTCGATGTCTCGCTCCGATTTTTAAAAGAATGTCCGTGGAAGCGACTGGAAATGTTGCGCGCGGCGATGCCGAATGTCTTGCTACAAATGTTGTTGCGTGGATCTAATGGTGTGGGGTATAAAGCTTATCCGGATAATTTGATTGAGCAATTTATTGAGACAAGTGCTGAAACAGGTATTGATGTTTTCAGAATTTTTGATTCGCTCAACTGGGTCAAAGCCATGGAGACGAGTATTAAGACGGTCCGTAAAAGAACCAACTCTATTGCCGAAGCATGTATCTGTTATACGGACGATGTGATGAATCCCCGGAATAAGAAATTTGATTTAAAATATTATATCACTTTAGCCAAACAATTGGAAAATGCCGGAGCACACATCATCGGCATCAAGGATATGGCGGGACTCTTGAAGCCCGACGCCGCTACCCTACTCATCAAAGCTTTGAAGTCAGAAACCAATCTGCCGTTGCATTTACATACGCACGATACCTCCTCGATTCAGTCGGCGACTTATCTGCGCGCGGTGGAAGCTGGGGTAGATGTGATCGACGTAGCGCTGAGTTCAATGTCCGGATTAACTTCACAGCCCAACTTTAATTCCGTCGTAGCGATGCTGGAAAACAGCAAACGGTCGCATCCAATTGATTTGACTTCGCTCAACGAGTATTCCAATTATTGGGAAGCTACGAGAGATTATTATTATCCGTTTGAAACTGAACTCAAAGCCGGAACCGCCGAGGTGTACGAGCACGAAATTCCGGGAGGACAATATTCGAATTTACGGCCACAAGCACGTGGACTCGGACTCGAAAATCAGTTTGAAACCATCAAAGAAAATTATCAGATTGTCAATGATCTGCTCGGTGGTATTGTCAAGGTAACCCCTTCTTCTAAAGTCGTGGGAGATATGGCGATGTTTATGACAGCCAATGGATTGACGAAAGAAGATATTCTGAAACGAGGTGCTTCGCTTTCTTTTCCGGATAGTATAAAAAATCTGATGCGGGGAGATTTGGGACAGGTCAAAGGCGGCTTTCCCAAGAAACTGCAAGCGTTGATTTTAAAGGATGAGAAGCCCTATAAAAACAAACCCAATGCGCATTTGGAGCCCATTAATTTTGATAAAGAATTTAAGGCCTTTAAACGAAAGTTCGGACGGTTTGTAGATTTTAAGGATTTCCTTTCTTACCAACTTTATCCGGCGGTATTTACGCAGTATCAAAAACATTACGAGGACTTTGGTACGGTGCGAACGATTCCGACGGAAGCCTTCTTTTATGGATTAAAGCCCAACGAAGAAATTTTAATTGAAATCGACAAAGGAAAAAGAATTTTGGTACAATTACTCAACATGAGTGAGCCGGACGAAACGGGAATGCGAATTGTTTTATTTAAATTAAATGGTCAAACGCGTTCGATCGTTCTGAAAGATGAATCCGTAAAATCACTGGTAGCAGCGCATAAAAAGGTAGAACACGAACGCCACATTGGCGCTTCGCTGCAAGGAAATTTATCCAAGATTCTGGTTAAAAAAGGAGACTTTGTCAAGGTCAACACGCCGTTATTTATCGTGGAGGCAATGAAGATGGAGAGTACGATTACCTCGCCACGGGCTGGCCAGGTAACGGGGGTGTATTTGACGGAAAAGACGATCGTGGAAGCGGATGATGCGGTGTTGAAGGTGGAGTAATTGGATGTGCGGATTGGCGGATTGGTGGATTGGTGGATTGGTGGATTTTTTGATGTGCGGATTGGTGGATTGGTGGATATGCGGATTAGTGTTTTTTAATTGTGAAGGAGTTGATTGGGTTAATTGGTTAATTAGTACTCTTCATTCGTGTGGACTACTAATTAGCTAATCAACCAGTATAAATCTGAAAATGAGCCATTTTTACATAAGTATAAATTAAATACTCAGAATTAACATTAAGTTAATATGAACAATGCCGTATTTTAATCTGTTTCTCCTACCTTTAGACGGAGAAATCATTGAATGGTTTTGATTAAAATTTGGCCCAATGTTATTACTGGAGAAATTTAAAATGCTACTGGAAAGATTTAACGTGTTGATTATCAAGACAGGAGCGGTTGTACGCTGGTATTTCCGGAATTTAAATAATGTTTAATTAGCGTTGAAGTTGTCTAAAAATGAAGCACAATGGTTGCGGCTAAGTCGTTGTGCCATCTGACTTTTGGTGTTTAAATGCGTCAACTTTTTTCTTCCCTTCCTTGCAGTATTATTTTTACTTTTTGTTTTGATTCTATCGAAAAAATTCGGAACCCAAACCACTGTTCGAATTAAGAATTTCACCTGAAATGATTCAAAAAAATTACATCTTCAGGAACCGTTTGGTTCCTAAAATAACGCTATTCTTTTTCAAAACTACATAATAAAGGCCCGACCATAATTTTGCCACATCTACCGTAGCGGTATTTGAAGTAATATTCGAATCCAGTACCTTTTGTCCTAACTGATTATAAAACTCTAAAGTACGGAACTGGTTAGCGTTATCATCTTCCATTTTGATATTTAAGATTTTATACGATGGATTTGGAAATATGGAAAAACTTCCGGTATCTGAGAGCGATGTAACGTTGACGGTTTCTTCAATGGTAGTAATTACTTGATTGGTAATAATTGGATCGTTAAAATCAAAGTATATATCAGCCTGATTTAGAATACTCGTTCCATAATCATAACTGGCGAGCGGTTTAATTCTAAATTTAAAATAACCATTAGAGGCGGTTTCATTTGTGGTACTGTCCGGTAATAAGATATCATCGAAAAGCACTTCCAACATTGGCCCATCATTTACTTCATAAGAATAATTATGACTAGCACTCAACATTTCTAAGGTATTCAAATCTAAGATTGGGGAAAGAGTATCCACTACTCTAACGGTGAATGCAGTGTCTGTTCCCGTATTTTGAAAACGGATATGGTAATAGATATATTCGTCCTTATCTACAATTGAAATTTCTTTTCCCGCTGCGTTAAAAGTTCTTTTATCATTCGGATCAAAAGAACCAATATTTTCTTGACATTCTACGTAAGTAGATTCAACATTCGAACAGACATTACCCGCCACGATGTTGCCTTCCATACAATGCTCGGCACCGAGCTCGGCCTCACAGGATAATGTAAAATAGATAGTAAAATAGATTTCTTCATTGAGTGCGAGTGTACCCAAATCAAATTCCAGTATTTGGCCATTGAATCCTGCGATAGGAATTGAAGCAGAACTAAAAGTAAAAAACGGATCAAGACTGACGAATAAAGAAATATTTTCACTCGCTTGTGGCCCAGAATTTCGTACCCGCACCCGGTAGTAATTATCGAAGCAACGACGTAATCTGGGCGTGGAAAAATCGAGGGTAAGCTCTGCACATTCTGCCACACCAAAAGCGTTAAAATCCTGTTGAATAGTTGAGTTTGTTTCCTCGACGGTCACTTCGTAGCTCATTTCGCAGAGATCCCAGTTGGTGTCAATCGGCTGGGTACTGACGGTGTAGCTTCCTTCTGGTACAAAGAATTTATATTTAAGGTTTGGACGGATAGTACTTATTTTAAAATAATCATCATTTTCAATTTTTACTTGCCAAAAATTTAATGCAGTGTCTGTACTATCCAATTCACAATCCTGATTGACATCATTCAATATGGAACCGGTAACAAATAACGGATTATACAGTCGCTGAGCGGAGCGAAATATTTGGTTTCGGCCAGTGACGACAAAAAGATGGTAATTCTCAGAAAGATAAAATTCTTTATATCCGGTGATACTTTCAGGAATTCCACTATAAGAATATTCGATCAGATCAATTCCGTCCAATACATAGAAGCGATCCTGTCCCACAGCCAGAAGGTCGCCATTAGGAAGAGATCGTAGTTCAAAAGACGCCAATTCGGGATATGCTCCCAGAAATATTGGAACCTCTCCAAACTGAAAACTGTATAATCCTGGACCATCACTCCCCTCATCCTGCATACTATAAATATAAATCGTCCCGTCATCCTGAACAGTAGCATTTAAAGAAAGGTCGAATCCAAAGAAAGGAAAAAGTTCTTCGATACTTGAATCATTGGTGCTTAAATCAATTTTAACAACACCAGTAGCAATATCTACATTTACAAACAATAATGAATTATCAACTAACTTAACATCTAATTTAGATTCTAAAATTCCATTGAATATAAACCATTCACCTCCATTGTTAGAAGAATAGAAAGCCTGTGTAGTCCCTTGCATGAAAATTACTCCTTCCCCTGGAATATGCAATTTATACTGCTCAATGTTAAACCACTGGTCCGGCACTTCGATATTAGTAAAGCTGGCACCATCATTATTAGAATATTCTAAAACACTATCTCTCAAAACATAAAGGGTACCTTCGGGTGAATAGGCAGCAGAATAATAAGAAGACTCTCCAAGACTGGATACATCGTTCCAATCTAATTCATTGCTTTTTTTATAAAACAAATTATTAGGCGTCAATGAGAATTGTTGGTTGTTAATCGATTCAGAAACACCTACAATATTGGCAAAAGAAATGTTAATCTCTACTTGTCTCCATTCATTAGTAGCATTTTTCCATTCCCAAAAATAGTCATCACTATAGGTATAGAAAAAAATATTATTCTGTGGCGTTACCCAAAAATCACGATCAGAAGACAATTCAGGATGCGAAGTCAGAGGTTGCCAATCAAAATTACAACCGGATGACCGATAAATAATACTATCCTGCTGATAATAGTAATTATTCCCCTGACTTTGAATACCTCCAATTGCGCTATAATTTGTAAAAATATCTTCTATTGGCCCCTCTTCAACAGTTAGCCCTTCTGTTCTAAATGAGATGTAGGTATTATAATCTAAGAATATAATTTCACCACAATCACTACTTATTACCTTATCAGTAAAAAAAGAAATACTATGGTTTGACAATTCCTGCCCCTGGTTATCAAAAATAATAATATTGTCTGATCCATTCTTTAGTACATAGTACGAATCATATCTCCAGAGTTTTGAATTATACTCACTGAGAAATTCGTTTACTTCAAAATCAATCGTAAAAGTGACACCATAATTCAAACTATAACCAAATTTTCTATTATGATATACAAACAAAGTATCATTTCTGACAACAGAAACGCCACAATTATCTGCTTCGACGGGGGAAACCTGAAAGGGTAACCAAATGCCCGCCCTACGAATCATATGTTCACCATAATTAGGTCGAATAACCGGTGTCCCGTCGGTATAAAAATCCATATCATCAAGATTCACACTTTCAGGAAGAGATTCCTGAATCCAATCCGAACCATTAATCGAAGTATAAACATGGTCTCGATCATTAACCGACTGAACAAAATACTCACCTGTAGGTGATTGCATCACAGCGCCAAGACTAAAATCATCGGGTACAATAATTTCTTCAAAGTTGAATTGGCTAAAACCAAATAAAGGGAGCAGTAAGAAAAGAATTACTTTTTTCATAAGGTAAGTGATTAAAGATATTCATCTAAACAAATAATATTCACACTAATGTAAATAAACCTTGTATCCTTACTTAATTTTATTGAATAAATGTAAACTACTAAACAAAAAAGTCCGAACCCAAGCCACTGCCTGAATTCGGAATTTTTATTTTCTAAGAACATATTTCTCTTACTTTTTCAACATCTTCTTCACATCCTGATAGACATTCTTTCCGGTAAATCCGAATTTCTCATCCAGTACCGTATAAGGCGCCGAGTAACCGAAGTGATCCAAACCGTGCACCGTTCCATCTGTTCCAACGAGGCCCAGCAAATTAACCGGAAGTCCTGCCGTCAAACCGTACTTGGCTACCTTGGCGGGTAAAACAGATTCTTGGTATTTAGCTGTTTGATTTCTAAATAATCCTTCACTTGGAGCAGAAACTACCCGTACTTTGATCTTGTCTTTTTCCAACAGTGCCGCACCTTCCAGTAAGGTCGCTACTTCTGATCCATTACCCACTAAAATAACTTTAGGGGTTCCTTTACAGTCGTGCACGATGTAAGCACCTTTTGCTGTTTTTTCGGCTTGCTTAAAGCGACTGCCTCGTCCCATAGCCGGAATATCCTTGACTCCCTGACGGGAAAGGATCAGGCCAGTCGGGCGATGAAAATCTTCCATACAAAGTTTCCAGGCTACGGTTGTTTCGTCAGCATCTCCCGGACGGAAAGCGACAAAACTGTTTTTACCGCTATGATTTTTCAACTGTTCCAGCAAACGAATCTGTGCTTCCTGTTCTACCGGCTGATGGGTCGGTCCATCCTCACCTACACGGAACGCATCGTGCGTCCAAATAAAAATCACGTTGACTTCCATGAGCGCCGCTACCCGAATCGCAGGTTTCATATAATCAGAGAATGCGAAAAAAGTAGCACAGGCGGGAATGACTCCTCCGTGGAGCGACATCCCGATGGAGAGCGCCGCCATCGTTAATTCAGAAACACCCGCTTGCAAAAATGCGCCGGAGAAATCCCCTTTTTGGAATGGCTTCGTTTTCTTTAAAAAATTATCTGTTTTATCACTGTTCGCCAAATCGGCGGAGGCTACGATCATATTGGGAACCGTTTCCGCCAGATGAGCGAGTACCGCACCGGATGCATCCCGGGTTGCCGGATTAGGTTTTTGTTCGATGGATACCCAGTCGACCTTTGGTGCTTTTTGCGCAAAGAAATCACGGAACATTTTTCCTTTCTTTTTGTCCTTGGCCATCCAGGCTTTAAAGGACGCTTTGCGTTTGGCAGCTTTGCGTTTTTTAGCGGCGATGGATTTCTCGTAAAGTTTAGCTACTTCCGGAAATATCTGAAAAGGTTTCTTTGGATCACCACCGAGGCCTTCGATGGTTAGTTCGTAAGAAGCTTTTGACTTACCAAGTGGTTTTCCGTGGAGTTCTACTTCCCCCTCGTACAATTCGTTATCATCACTACGAACGCCTTTCCCCATTTTTGTTTTTCCAATGATGAGGGTAGGACGACCTGTCTCTGCTTTTCCTTCTTTGATCGCTTTGCGAATTTGGTCGTGGTCGTTACCATCAATGGTGGTTACGTGCCAGCCCCAGGCTTCGTATTTTTTAGCGGTATCTTCACCCGTTACCACATCTACTTCCGTAGAAAGCTGAATATCATTGGCATCATAAAACATGACAATTCCGCCCAGTCCCAAGTGTCCGGCAATTCGGCCGGCGCCTTGTGAGATTTCTTCCTGCACGCCTCCATCGGAGATGTAAATATAAGTTTGGTGTGCTACTCTTTTACCAAAACGAGCTACGAGAAACTGTTCAGCAATGGCGGCTCCGATTCCGAAGGCATGACCTAAACCAAGTGGTCCGGAAGTATTTTCGATGCCACGTTTTACATCAATTTCCGGATGGCCAGGAGTGACGCTACCCCACTGTCTGAATTTCTTCAGGTCATTCATTTTGTAGTTTCCAAGGAGCGCCTGTACGCTATAAAGCATGGCAGACATATGTCCCGGATCCAGAAAAAAGCGATCCCGTAATTCCCATTTCATATCGGAAGGATCGTAGTTCATAAATTCAGAAAAGAGTACGTGCACAAAATCAGCCCCTCCCATCGGACCACCGGGATGACCAGAGTTGGCCTGTTCGACCATAGAAGCGGAGAGGATTCGAATATTGTCGGCGGCACGCATGCCCGGAGAGATTCTTTTTTTAGACGCCATTAGAGTGATTTTTATTGAAAAATTAATCAGAAATTGTCCACAAATGTAAATTTATTTTTCCGAAACTTAGTTGCTTCTTTAGCTCTTTTTCTAATAAAATGGTATGTAGGTTTTACAGAAAGTATAAATAAAATATTTGCAACAATCTTATTAGATTTTGCAACAATTTTTATAGAAAGAAATTCAAACAATCCTTATAGCGGTTGTTAAATAATTTAATTAACTTCACCATGAAACTAAAGTAAAGACACGAGTGATAATAATTAGAACAATTTTCTTTGATATCACGTTGCAATTAAAAGTTTTATCTTCTTAGCAAAAGAAAATGCTGACTATGAAAAAAAAGTGTGCAGAGTGCGGCGACGAATTTATGGGTCGAGCGGACAAAAAATTTTGTTCAGATCAGTGTCGTAGTGCTTTTAATAATAAACTGAATAGTGATCATTCACAATTTATGCGCAATGTCAATAACATTCTGCGAAAGAACCGAAGAATTCTGGCGAAGCTAAATCCTAATGGAAAGAATAAGGTGACGAAGGATCGGCTACTTGAATTGGGATTTAAGTTTTCATATTTCACAAATATTTACCAAACAAAGGCGGGAAAAACGTACCGATTTTGTTATGATCAGGGATATTTGCCACTGGATGGAGATCTGTTTGCGCTGGTGGTGCGGCAGTCTTACGTGGAATAACTGACTGATCCCGACGAAGGAGGGTGGCGTATGACAATACGACAAAGGAAGGCACCGCGAAAGCGGACGGGTGGCAATTTGATGTGCGGATTGGTGGATTGATGGATTGATTTGTAGAATAGTTAATTGGTAGATCAGTTAATCCGTGGACCAGTATAAATTAGACCTACTTACCTGATTAAAAGTAACTGATTAACCAATTACCTCTTCCATAAGTGATGAAGAATTATTTTTTTAAAAATAAACCGGATAAAATCTGAAGCCGCCACCGTGGGTATTCCACTCCAGTGTAGGAGCGGGAAATTTCAGTGCATTTAAACAAATCAGTAATCCTTTTACAAAAGGTCTACGCGTTTTGAGGCGGGTAAAATCGACGTCGAAGGAAAGGTAGAACTGGCGCCGGCGGGGGAAGTTTGCGGGACTAGCTGCGTAGTTGAGATCGTCGATGGTCCACACATTAGCGAAACCACCTAGCAAATTATCAGCGCCATAACCGACGGCAACGTTGAGCCAGCGCGGTATTTTTGAATTTTTCTTTTTCATAAAAGAACGAAGGTTAACGGAGGCCCAGATCGTTTGTCCGTTATAGTCTTTGAGAAAAGTTTCGTAGAATTTAGTGCCATAAAGATCAGCCGTCCGGTCGGAGATGGTCGTCGTACCGTCACCATTGGTAGCATTGACAATCGTTTGGGGATAGCTAACCGGATGAGCAGAAAATTTTAAGGTAATCCGTTGTTCCTGCCAGGCTAGTTCCTGTGCGGCGAGCAAGGCGAGTCCGCCGGTATTGAAGGCAATATCTCCAACGGAGAATCCCCATTTGGCAGAAAAGCCATCCAGTACTTCGATGCTAGTTTGAAAGAGCGCTCCGAATCCGACGCCTAGCCACATGGCTTTTTTTCGGGGCATTCCGGCCCAAATTCCACCGTACATAAGAATTAAACTTTCGTTGTAAGCGGAATAAAAATGCCCTGCTTTGTCCATATCGTTCCATTCGCCCCAATCGTTAAAAAATTGAAATTCAGAGCGTTCAAAATCGGAGTACCACGCGGCGTTAAGTCCGATCATCGTAGCTACGTAGCCTGCGGAAGTACCACCGATGAGGGTGTAGGTGCGGGCCTTATTTAAGGTATCAGCCGGAGCAAAAAAACCGCTGGGCTTCTCCTTCTGCGCAGTCAACGGACTTGCGGAGCAGCATAACAAACTGATGACAGCAATGAAAAAGGGTAGCTTCATATTGGTAAAAATAAGTGAAAAACTAGTAAAGATGAAGTGTATTTACGAGGGTAAAAACCATTTAGACTGGTTATGCTTTAGATAATAGTTCTTTACTTAGGTAAAACCACTCTTTTTCAAACAATTTGATCACCAAAAAACTTAAATTATAGAATACCGCGGGTTTTCACTAAATTTGTCAAACCCACTCCGGAAAACTAATACCATAATTGATTGTTACCCCTATAGACTAGACTTTATTCCAAAATAATTTGTATGCTCCCAAATGATCTTTTTGTCCAGCTTTTCAGCTTTTTTCTTATCCATAGCTAGGCTATGTATTCAAAAAAGAGCTTCAACCTGACCAAAAATCTCTAATTGTTTTCTATACAAAACATTTCAGCATAAAGTCTAATAAACGAAGTTACTTAATCATTAAACTGTTATCATGAAACAAAATAAATTTATGGGTTTTGCCATAGTTGGCTTTATCATATTGATCTTACTCGTTAGTTTGTCCAATAGTCTTTTTCTCAATATTGATCCGGGTGAAAAGGGAATCATCTTTCGCCCGTTTAGTGGTGGGCTAGACAAAGAGACCGTTTACGATCAAGGATTTCACGTCATTGCCCCCTGGAACAAGATGTATATCTATGATGTCCGAGTCAACGAAGCGTTTGAAAAAATGGATGTATTATCCAAAAATGGTCTGTCCATTGCCGTAGAATTATCCTACCGTTTTAATCCGTTACCGGCAAAAATCGGGCATTTACACGATGAAATCGGGATTGACTACGTTGAGCGAATCATTAAACCTGAGATTCGTTCAGCCGTGCGAGAAGTAATTGGAAAATACCTTCCCGAAGAGCTTTATTCGACCAAAAGAGAAGCTATTCAGGACGAAATTGAGCAATCAACATTAAAAGCAGTCCAAAACAAATATATTGTCATTGATGCCGTACTGATTCGTTCGGTACAGTTACCCGAAAAGCTAAAAGCAGCCATTGAACAGAAACTGGAAGAAGAGCAGCTAGCCTTCCAGTATGATTTCCTGCTGGACCGGGAGCGCAAGGAATCAGAACGTAAAATTATTGAAGCCGAGGCCAAAGCTGAGTCCAACCGGATTCTAAATGCCAGTTTGACCGATAAAATCTTACAGGATAAAGGGATTGAAGCGACCTTAGAGCTGGCCAATTCCCCTAATTCCAAGGTAATTATCGTCGGAGGAGGAGATAATGGACTACCCCTGATTTTAGGCAACTAACACTGTGTTGTAAATAAAAAGCACTTAAAAATAAAGGATAACCCGTCTTGGCCGATAGCTGAAACGGGTTATTTTTTTGCCACAGCGTAAACAACCAGACAAATGACGTTGTTTCCTGTTTTTTTATTGGAAAATGGTACTATTTTGGGTACTTTTATATTGAAGTTGTTTAACAACTCCAAAATTGCCTACGAGCTGATAAAATTCTCCAATTCTTCGTCTTTTTTCTCGTCCATAGCGCGGCTATACACTCAAAAAAGAGACTTGAATTAAAAAATTTTCTCTAGCTCTCGGCTGCTTTTCGAATTCTTAAACAACTTCATTGTTATTTTCGTTAAATCAACGGAAAGAACCCTTCGCTGTTTTAGACAGCTAGCATAACCTGTCAAATAACCAAAATAGCCGTTTGCTATCTATACCTGTCTGAATTTTTTACAAATCACACTATATCATAAATAAAATGAAGTATTTATATTCATTGGCCCTGTTGTTTACACTTTCTTTCACTGCCAGCTATGCGCAAATGTCGGATGGTAATTTTGGCGACGAGTGGATCAATTTTGACCAGTCGTACTTTAAGATGGCCATTGCGGAAGATGGTGTGTACCGAATTTCACAGTCTGTGTTAGTGCAAGCGGGGATTCCCGTCTCGCAGATCGCCACGGAGGATTATCAGCTGTATAGACTAGGAGAACAAGTGCCCATTTATGTATCTACTTCTGGTCTTTTGGAAGCGAACGATTATATAGAGTTTTATGGTCAAAAAAATCGCTCTGAGTTAGACCGAAATTTATTTGTTGATCCGAACGAAGATATCTTAAATCCCGAGTATAGTTTAGTGACAGATACCATGAGTTATTTTTTGACTTGGGAAGGAGGTAGTACAAATCCCAGAGTAGTAGAAATTGACAATGACTTAAATGCCTTACCCCAACCAGAAGCTTTCTTCTGGAAAGATGAGCTTATTATATTTAGCAGATTCAGTGCTACCAGGACTGGTCATGTCAAAAAACTAGAATCTACCCTAGGCGAAGCACTTTCGACTTACGGCAAATTTGAAGGTTTTACCGGTGGTTATAGAACCAAAACAACGGTTACGGTGCCCACTAATCACAGATATCTAGATGAATTAACGACTACTGTTAAAACTCGATTTGTACTAAATGACCGTGCACATCAGCATGCTGTTTCAGTGCGGGGAGATACTATTTTCAGCCAATCCTCCAGCGGGTATTCCTTAGAAGACGTTGAGGCAGCAGTTCCTACCAGTATTTTGAGAGATAACACAAGAATTATTTATGAAGGAATCAATGGAACGAATGATCGACACGCCATTGCGTACACTCAGCTTATTTATCCTAGACTTTTCAACTTTGATGGAACTGATTATTATGAATTTAAAATCAGAGAGAATAATGGTGTCACGTATTTAGAAATAGAGAATTTCAACTTGACCGATGGAATTCCAGTTTTGTATGATGTAACCAACCAGATTAAGCTAGACGCAGTAGTGACCGGAGATTTAGTAAAGATAGCACTACCACCTTCGGTAACCGAAAGACAGTTGGTCTTATTTAATTCTAATACTGGATTAAATAATATCAATATGCTGGAGCCTGTTGTCTGGCAAGATTACGAAAGTACAGCAACAGATTATTTAATTATCTCGAATGATCGGTTGTACAATGATGGTCAAGGGAATGATTTCGTCCAACAATATGCGGCTTACCGTGCTTCCGAAGAAGGTGGAGGTTTCACAACAACCGTCATCAATGTAAGGGATTTGTACAACCAGTACAGTTATGGAATAAATCGTCATCCGCTTTCTGTTAGAAATTTCATACAACAGAAACAATCCCAGTGGCCGAATTTAAAATATATTTTTATAATTGGGAAAGGCCGAGAGTATTCCAGTGCTAGGGACAGTATTGATATGTCAGCTGCCTATTCCGATTTTTTCGTCCCAACTTTTGGGTATCCTGGAAGTGATAATTTGTTAGTCGCCGAAAAAGACAAAGAATATCCAATTGTTCCAATTGGAAGAATTGCGGTAACAACCCCTCGTCAAATTGAAATTTATTTAAATAAAATGATTGAGCTGGAAAGTAATCAGCAAAATAGTCCACAAACGATTGTTGGCCGGGATTGGATGAAGCAGATACTACATCTAGGCGGTGGCGGAAATAACTCAGAGCGAACCAGCATACAACAAAGTCTTATTGGGCTGGAAGGAATAATTGAAAACAATAAATATGGAGCAAATGTAAATTCTGTCTTTAAAGCTAATTCAGATGTCATAGCAAACGTAGAATCAGATGCTATTTTTGATCGAATAAATGAGGGAGTATCCATGCTGACTTTCTTTGGTCACTCCGGAGTTGGGACTTTTGATTTCAATATTGACAACCCATTGAACTATGACAATAAAGGCAAATATCCAGTGATGTTTTCACTAGGTTGCTATTCGGGGAATATTCACACTGCTCAGTTTGGCATTAGTGAAAAATTTGTTTTTGGTAATCCGGATCAAGGAGCAATTGCGATGGGAGCCACGACCGGTTTAGGATTTATCTCTGGGTTGAATAGTTTTCAAAGATATTTATATACTGCCTTGGGTACCAATAATTTTGGTCAAGGGATCGGTGATGCAGCCTTGACCGCCATCCGTCAATTTGACCCTGTTGAGAGTTCCCCTTTTAAAACGCTAAAGCACCAATTTACTTTGCAGGGAGATCCTGCGTTTAAGTTGAGTGTAAGTCCTGGACCAGATTACGTCATTGACATTAACTCAGTAGCTTTTGAGCCAGCGACCATCAACGCGCAAATTGATAGCTTTAATATGATTTTTGATATAATCAATTTAGGATTTAAAATAGAGGATTCTATAGATATAACGATTACCCAGATTTTACCAAATGGCACAACAGTTCCGCTTCTATCATCCAGAGAAGTAAGTCCTGCACATAATCGTCAGGTTAGTGTTAGACTTCCATCTTTTAAAGAAGACGCAGTAGGTCTGAATCGTTTTCTCATTACTCTGGATCCCAGAAATATGATTGAAGAATTCCCAACCCCTTCTGCCGAAAATAATAATTCGTTAGTAGATGATAATGGGATAGAAGGAGTACAGCTTTATATTATTGACAACAGTGCCAGGGTGGTTTATCCACCACAATATGGAATATTGACCGCTCCCGAGGCTTTTAAATTAAGAGCATCTACTACCAATGGTATTGTTGCCCCCAAAGACTATCTAATGGAGATAGATACGACTAACCGCTTCAATAGCCCAATAAAAGAATCCACTAGAATTTCTGCGTCCGGAGGGCTCATAGAATGGAGTCCTGCCTTGTCTCTTGTGGCGGATAAAGTTTATTATTGGAGAGTGAGTCCCGATAGTATATCTGCGTTAGAAAGTTACAAATGGTCTAATAGTTCCTTTGTTTATTTGCCCGGATCGTCTCCGGGCTGGAATCAGTCGCACCACTTCCAGTACAATGAAAGTTTAGTTGAAAATTTGACCATTAATGAGGGTAATGAATTCAATTTTAATTTAAATGGTCCCAATATTAGGTTGTTCAATAAAACCTGGGAACCACAAGATCCCCGACCGGCTTTTTATTTTAACTTCGATAGTCCAGCTTCTTCTGTGCTCCCGTGGTCTACTGCCAATGGAGGAGCGATTTCTATATGGTATGGAGATGCCATTACGGGAGGAGGACATCTTAATTCTGGTGGTAACTATGGTTCTATAGATGCGGCCGGTAAGCGAACTTTTACGTTCAAACCGCAAACACCGGAAGGCCGAGCTGATTTAATGCGTTTTATGCGGGATACCATTCCAACAGGCAGCATGGTCTTATTTTTTACGGCTATGAAAGATTCAACAGATGATATAAAACCTGAAGAATGGTCTAATGATACGAATACGTTTGGTACCAACATCTATGAAATATTGAACAATCAGGGAGCTAATTTAGCAAATGAGTTAATCACACGTGGTACGGTCCCTTACACTTTTTTCTATGTAAAAGATCAATCAGTTCTGGCAGAAGGTATTGCCGAAGATGCGAATGGTAGCGTAGATGTTAATGCTTTCCTTCCAGTTTCAACATCTATTGGATTTTTAACAACTCCCGCTATTGGCCCTGCTAAAAATTGGGAAAAGCTGGAGTGGAATTTATTGAACGAAGATGTCCTGGATGATAGTAGTCATATTTCGATTACTGGTATAAGTGCTACTGGCACAGAAACTTTAATTTATTCGAACATTCAGGCCAGAGATACGGTGATTGCAGGTCTGGATGCTGCTCAATTTCCTTATTTACGAATTATTTATCAAACAGAAGACCCAGACAGTCGTACTGCTCCGGATTTAGAATATCTGCGAGTACGGTACGAAGGTTTACCTGATGCTGCGATTAATAGTAACGTTGCTTATCAATTTTATAATGATACCATCCAGCAAGGTGAGCCGATGTTATTTGAAATGGGCATAGAAAATATGACAGAATACGACATGGATAGTCTACTGGTAGAAGTTTCTGTTATTCAAAAAAGAAACAATGAAACGACTATTTATCAAAAAAGAATTGCTCCGCTTGCCAAAGGATCTGCTCAGGTAGCAAATTTTACGATTGACAGTAAAGATCTCTCTGGCTTACAGCAATTTATTTTTGAGATAAATCCAGCAGAAGATCAAAAGGAATTATACAAGTTTAATAATTTTGCCGTTAGAGATTTTTTCGTAAGTGGTGATACAGAAAATCCTTTATTGGATGTAACATTTGATGGAAAACATATTATGAATGGCGATTTAGTATCCGCCCAACCCGTCATTAATATTTCATTGACGGACGAAAATGAGTTTCTATTGTTGAATGATACGAGTAATTATCAATTATTTTTAAAGTATCCTGGTGAATCCATTGCCAGAAATATCAGTTTCGATAATGACTTTGTCCGTTTTATACCCAGTAGTACGAATGAAGCGACGAATACTTCCCGGATCGAAATGAATCCAACATTTTCGGTAGATGGCCAGTACGAATTGAGTATCAGTTCTTCTGATGTTTCCGGGAATTCATCTGGTAAGATTGATTACCGAATAATTTTTGAAATTATTACAAAAACAGCTATTTCCAATTTAGTAAATTACCCTAATCCATTTTCTACTTCAACCCAGTTTGCTTATACCCTAACGGGTAGCAAGTCTCCGGATTTTTTCAAAATTCAGATATTTACGGTATCCGGTAAAGTTGTAAAGGAGATTACGCAAGACGAAATTGGTCCATTAAGGGTAGGAACCCATCTGACCGATTACCGGTGGGATGGAACGGATGAGTATGGTGGCAGACTTGCTAACGGTGTTTACCTTTACAGGTTGGTGGCAGAAGAAGAGACTGGAGCATCGGTAGAAAAGTTAGAGAATAATGCTATTAATAAATTTTTCAAGCAAGACTTTGGTAAACTGGTTATTTTAAGGTAGTTTTCTTAAAAAAAATGATTCCGTTTCACGAGCCATATACAAATGGATTGGAGATTAGTTACCTAAAGGACGCTATCAAACGCCGCTCTTTTTCTGGTGCGGGGTACTTTACGCTGCAATGTGAGCTGTTACTAAAAGAATTTACTGGTTGTCCGGGGGAAGTTCTGCTAACTTCTTCCTGCACTCATGCCCTGGAAATGTGTGCATTGCTGTTAGATTTGCAGCCGGGTGATGAAATCATTATGCCTTCCTTTACTTTTGTATCGAGTGCCAATGCTTTTGTGTTGAGAGGTGCCAAGATTGTCTTTGTGGATATTCGGCCAGACACCATGAATATTGACGAACATTTAATTGAAGCAGCCATTACCGATAAAACAAAGGCGATTCTGGTGATGCATTATGGAGGCGTAGCTTGTGAGATGGATACGATTATGAACATTGCCGCCAAGTTCGATATAAAAGTGATTGAGGATGCAGCCCAATGTATGGATGCCTGGTACAAAGGAAAGCATTTAGGATCCATTGGTCATTTTGGGACCATTAGTTTTCACGCTACTAAAAATATTCAATGTGGAGAAGGAGGGGCTTTACTAATAAACGATAGAACGTTTTATGAGAGAGCTGAAATACTTAGAGAAAAAGGAACCAATAGGAAGGCTTTTTTAAGAGGAGACATTGACAAATATTCCTGGGTAGATATTGGATCAAGCTATTTGATGAGTGATTTGGCCGCAGCTTTTTTACTATCACAGCTAAAAACGACCACGATAGTTACGGAGAAAAGAATTAAACTTTGGAATTATTATTTAAAAAAACTTACCGAAAAAAAGCTAGATAAGTTCCTCCAACTACCTTCAGCTTCTCCAGATCACCTTCAACATAATGGTCATATTTTTTACCTCCACACCACCGATCTTAAACAGCGAATACGTTTGATAAAAAACTTAAAAGAAAAAAAGATCCAGGCTTATTTTCATTACGTACCTTTACACAGTGCGGTCCAGGGGAAAAAACATAGCCGTTTTTCCGGGGAAGATAAATTTACGACCGTTAAAAGTAATACCTTATTAAGGCTTCCACTTTTCTATAACCTTACTACAAAACAGATAGATTTTATTGTCGATGCTATTTATGGTGCCAGCATTGACAAAAAGACCATTAATACTTTTTAAAAAAGTATGAATAAAAATTTAAAAGTTCTTCACTTATTTAATCATTATCTACCGCATACAGAAATATGGGCTTATAATATAATTAACCACTTGCCACAAACCACTATTCACATTGGAGCAAAAGCCTATTTGAGAAATAATTTTTATAATGAAAACTTTACCTTTATCCACAATCCACTAAGTGGATTAAATCAAGTGGATACTTTTTTGAAAAAATCGACTTTCGGAAAAATACGTTCTACTATTCTAAATAAAATAAATGCGATGGCATCCAGTGGTTTTCAGGAAAGAATTATAGACCACATCAAGGAACATAATATCGATATAGTCCACACTCATTTTGCCGACGTTGGTTGTCATTATATGGATATACTACATAAAAATGATATCCCGTTTGTCACTTCTTTTTATGGATGGGATTATGAGCGACTGCCTTATCAAAAACCGAAATATAACCAACTGTACAAAACCTTATTTAGCACTACGAGTGGAATTATTTGCGAAGGGAATAATGGAAAGAAACTTTTGATGGCCAGAGGTTGTCACGAAAATAAAATCCACGTCAGCAGACTTGGTATTCTACCAAATTCGGACGAGCAGGCAGAAAGAACAAAACAAGAAAACCATCTGAGGCTGGTACAAATTGCCTCCTTTACTGAAAAAAAAGGTTATCAATACACCGTTTCAGCATTCATCGCGGCGCTCAAAACGGCTCCGAATATGACGCTGTGTTTAGTCGGCAAATACGAAGAAGACAATATTCGCAGTACCATCGAAAAAGAGGTAAAAGCGTTAGGCCTCGAAGATAAGATAACGATAAAAAAAGGAATAAACTATCGGGAGATTTCTTCTTTTTTAAAAAAATATGATGTATTCATTCACCCCAGTTGTCATACGACTACGAAAGATTGTGAAGGGGGTGCTCCTATCGTGCTTTTAGATGCCCAGACAACGGGAATGCCCGTTATCAGCACCCTACACTGTGACATTCCAGAAGAGGTTTTAAATAACAAAACTGGAATCCTGGTTCCCGAAAAAAATACGGAGGCACTGACAGAAGCTATTTTAGAATTTTACAAAATGCCGAATGATGGTTATCAAAAATTTTCGGCCAATGCCAAGCAACACGTGGAGGATAATTTTGATATTCAAAAAAATGCTAAAAAACTACTTGAGATTTATCAAAAACTACTTTCATAACTTTATTGAACTTTGAAAAGCATCATTTTTATCCAACATCACTTGTCACCTGTCGCACTAAAACGATTAGATTATGTGATAGATTTCATCAATGATCATCCACTCAAACCAACAACGTTATGGTTTACCACGAAAAGTAAAACCCAAGCCAGTACGATCATAAATTACGGAACCGAAAACGAGTCCGACTATTTCGTTCCTGCTACCTTTTCCCTATTTGCAAATCAGAATTCCCCGCTATTTTCTGCTATTAGATATCCGTATAAAAATACTTTTATTCATGGAATAGGAAGAGACGACACCCGGTATTTTTACGAGAAAGGGCGGTTTGGTTTTGATCTTTTCTCTACTATTTTTTTTCATATTAGCCGGTACGAGGAAGTTCATGCTTCCACAGACAACGAGAGTAGTTCAGGGTGGATAGAAGAAACACAACACTTTCTAGTTAAAAATCAGCTAGCGCAAATTCCCGTTGCAGATATTTTGCTCACCGCATTTTTTGAGTCTCTTAGTGGCAAAAAAATTAATACACCTACCTCCTTTTCACTTTCTCACGACCTGGATCTTTTGTATCGCTTTACGCCAAAAATCAAATTCTTACGATCGATTGCTGCGACGTTTTTGCGAGGTCGCATAAAAAAAGATTTAAAAAATAACAGTATTTATTTTTGGAAAATGATCACCGACGGGAAGCGTGATCCGTATGATTATTTTGAGGAATTGCTGAAGGAAGAATCTATTTGGAAAGACAAATGTTTATATCTGATGGCGGGAGGAAATACGGTCTATGATAATAAATATTCCATTGGTCATCCCAAAATTTTAGAGATCATCAAATTGGCGAGAAGCCGTGGATATAGCATTGGGTTACATCCAAGTTATAATGCGGGTTTTGATCATTCGATGTTAGCGGAAGAAAAAAGTAGATTAGAAAAAATAGTTGGCGAGCAGATTGTAGATAACCGTCAGCATTGGTTGCGATGGTCCTGGGAAATAACGCCATTTTTGTTAGAAAAAAACGGCTTTAAAAACGACTCTTCGATGGGATATAAACACCGTTTGGGTTTTAGATGCGGGACTGGATTTGGCTACCGGATGTATAATTTTAAAGAAGAACGTTCATTTAAATGGAAGGAATATCCGCTGATTTTGATGGATAGTGCGGGAATGCATTTTTCGGATGGGAATGGACTAAAGGCTATTGAAGTGATGAAAAATTTTATCAATAAAAATAAATACAATACTGCGATTACCATGAATTTCCACAATAGCAATTTTGATCCATTAACGGAAGAAGGAAAAATATTACGGGCTTACTATGAAGCACTAGGATGAACTATTTTTAAGTCTGGATAAGGCAAAAGTGTAAATTTCCTGCAAAGTCTTAATTTTTAATAAACTACAGATTCCGATATAAAATCCACCACCAATTACGGTCCCTAAAAGAAGTTTAATTCCTGGAGAAAAGGCAATCAGCACATAATTATAGATCAGTAGTAAGAATAACAGGAATGCGATGTTTACAAAAAAAACAGGTAATAGATTTTTAAAGAATTCCAACAATTTCATATTGATGAGTTTTCCTAAAAAGTGGAGATAGGGAAATTGGTTAATCAAGACACCGATCAATATTCCATAGGCGACTCCTTCTATCCCCCATTTTATCCCTAAAATAATCCAAAAGACAGATTGCGTTTTTAAGATTATATCTAATTTGAATTGTAATTGCGTGGCTCCCTGAGAAAGGTAAACTGGTTGATAGAATCCACTAATGGACTGAATCAGTCCGACCCAAGCCAGTATTTGTAAGACCGCAATTGCTCCGCTCCATTTTTCTCCTAATAGAAAAAGAACAAAAGGCTCACTAAAAATACTAAGGCCAATCATCAAAGGAAAGGTAAAAAAGGCTACAAAACGAATCACTTTAAAAAACATCTCCTTTATCTGATCATGATTGTTCTGAATTTTTGAAAAGGAAGGAAATAAAACCTGAGAAATCACACTTGTTATATTGGATAATGGTAGCAACATAAAAGCATAACTTTTTTCATAAAAACCCAGAGGAGCTCCTCCCAAATAATGACCAACCATTATTTTGTCTAAATTTCTAATCAGATAGGAAAAAATTAAGGTTCCTACTCTTGGGAGACTAAATCCAAATAGGTTTTTGACTGCTTGCGCGTTGAAGATAAACTTTGGCGTCCAGGAAGAAGCGATAGTAAGGAAGAATAATAGAGCAGCAATTGAAACGAGGGATTTTGTCACCAAACTCCAAACGCCAAAACCATTTAGCGCCATGACAACGGCTACCGTTCCCGCAATGATGATGGATGGTAACTGAACAAAAAACAATTTTTTATATTCCAGATTCCGCCACAGTAGTGCATAGTGAACCACCGTAAAAGAATCTAGTAAAAAGGTAAATCCAAAAAAATAGGTAATTGGAATCAGGATATCCTTCTGGTAAAATTTACTAATGAAGGGTGCTGCCAGGAAGGCAATGGAGGTGAAAATAATTCCCAAAAAAACATTGACCCAAAAAACCGAAGATAATTCCGTTTCGGTAATTTCTTCTTTTTGGATCAGTGCTTCTCCTAATCCGAAACTATGAATCACTTTAATAATCCCCAGGATAACCGTCACCATTGCGACCAGTCCAAATTCATGTGGGGTTAATAATCGAGCGAGTACCACCGCAAAAGCCAAAGAGAAAATCTGAGCAATAACTTTATTGATCAGATTCCACTTAATACCCTTAATGGTATCAGATTTTAATTGGTTATTTTTAGAGGTCGTAGGCTGCAATCCACTTTTGTATAGGAGTCCCTAATTGATTATGTAATTCATAAATATCATCCCGATACCGTTCTTTTAAAGCTTCTTTTGCTTTTTCCGGCATGGCTATTTTAGCGCCACTATTAATTTTTTTTTCAATGGGATAATTAAGAAAATTTTCGGGGATCTCTACATTTAGAAACTTGAAGACATCTTCCAGGAATGCTTGTGGTCTAGCACAAAGCTCATCATGAAAAACAACTTTTATCTGTTCTTCTGGATAAACCGATCGCCATTTTTTTAGGATCCGGGGATAATTTCCTTTTATGACAGACAATGGATTTTTAAAATGACGTAGCCAGTCATCCAGGGTAATCTCATCAGGTTTTTTATTATGCATCTTCACATAGCTCATAATCGCATGAGACCATGCCCGCTCAATTGGGTTGCGCAATATCATAATAGATTTTAGGTTCGGAAGAATTTTGGCAAGGTATTCAATTTTCCATTTTTCCAGAATACCATAATCCGGATTTATTTCACCTCGTAAAAAATGTTCTTTTCCTGCGAAAGCAGCCTGATATTCTTTTAAGGGATTTTCAAATTTATCACTAAAAAAATTTAATTGTCTTTCTGGTGGTAAAAAAATGCTTGGATGACAAATCAGGTTTTCATGCAGCCAGGTGGTACCTCCCTTTTGAGCACCAATTCCAAAAAAGTGGGGCAAGGTATGCTGATCTGGAATATTCCTACCATAATATTGCAGGAATTTTTCTGGACTTTTCATTAGCAGATTCAGAGACGTGACTATTTTACTCATGAATTTATTTGATAATATCTACGATAATTTCCTGCCAATAAAAATAGTAATATCTTCTTCTAGTTCCTTGTAAGCGGCTACCTCTTTTAAATTAGTCCAGGAGAATAATTCTTTGTATTGGGTAACCGAACGATTCGTCCACCGGTCATGGTTTGTATAAGCCGATGTGTTTTCTACCAAACAAATTTCTCCATCATTTTTTAAAACCCTTCTTATTTCTTTTAAAGCAAAATCAATTTCACAATTCGGGATTCCTCCTAAAACCAAACAAATAAAAATGATATCCATAGAGTCATCCGCTAAAGGTAAAACCCCATTTTTTAATTTCAGATAAGATACATTTTTGGCCTTAGGTGCCATATCTAAAAATCGCTGAATAGGATCTACTCCAACGACTTTCCCTTCCGATAATTTTTGAAGTGCGACCGTAAACCTTCCTACCCCACATCCATAATCCAGGACGACATCCTTTTGTTGAATTATCTTTTTCAGATGAGGAAAGATAATGTTCATTTGTTTTTTTCTAAAATCCTCTTCTTGTCCTTTTTTTATGCCAAGATTCAGTACTGCTCTGGCACCAAATTTTCTGCTGCGACTTTCCCAATATTCAAGAGGAGAATATTTATTTTCAGGCTTCCAAATGCGGAATAGTTTACTTTTTATTTTCCGTAGAAAATTCATTATTAAATAACCTTACTACAAAAACAAATCTCCTTTTACTTCTTTAATTTGCTTGGTCAATATCTTAATCTCCTGTTCTTTAGACTTGGGATAGATCATCAGGACATCGTCTTCGTCGACAATAATATAGTTATCCAGGTCCCGAAGGACGACCAGTTTATCTTTCGGCATTCGCACCAGACAATTGGTCACATCATCGAGGAAGACATTGTCGGCCTGGAGAAGGTTGCCCTGCTCGTCCCGGTCTCCTTCTGCGTGGAGCGAAGCCCAGGTACCGAGATCCGACCAGCCAAAATCGACGGGAATGGTATAGATATTATCGGCGTTTTCCATGATGGCGTAATCGACGGAGATACTGGGGGTGGTTGGGTATGCTTTGTTGATAAAATTTTGCTCTTCTTCCGTATTATAGCTCGCACTGCCCGGTTCGAGGATTTTATATATTTCGTTAGAATATTTTTCGAAAGCGGTCAGGATACTTTTGGAGCGCCAGATAAAGATACCGGCATTCCAGAGGTAATCTCCGCTATTGACAAATTCTTTGGCTTTCGCTAATTGAGGCTTTTCGGTAAATTTGACGACCTTATGCACGCCACCTATATTATCATTTTGGTGTGGTGTTTCTACAAATTCCTGGACGTAATTGATATAACCATATCCTGTATCAGGACGAGAGGGACGAATTCCAAGCGTCAATAACGCATCTTCTTTTCCAGTAAAGTTTAGTGCTTTTTCCAGTGCTTCCACAAAGATATCTTCTTTTAAAACGATGTGGTCGGAAGGAGCGATGATAAAGTTGGCGTCTGGATTGAGGTTGTGTAATTTAAAGGCTGTATACGCTACGCAGGGGCCCGTATTGTTACGGGAGGGTTCGCAAAGCACTTGATTGTCTGATAACTCAGGAAGGTGCTCAAGAACCAGGTCTTTGTACATCTCATTGGTTACAATAAATATATTTTCGGCCGGACAGAGATTCAGAAAACGCTCAAAGGTTAATCGAATCAGCGATTTTCCGACACCTAATATATCCAGGAATTGCTTGGGACGTGCGGTGCGACTGGCGGGCCAGAATCGAGATCCAATACCTCCGGCCATAATTGCGACGTATGTGTTTTTTTTATTCATTTTATTTTAAGTTGTGATTTGAATGATTGTACGGTTTTTTTTGGGCGTGGGTTTCGAAGACGATTGGCGGACGATTGGCTTTCTTCTTTCGTGAATTAATAATAGGCGGACAATTGGCGGACTTGGGCTAACGATTGGCGGACAATTGGCGCTCTTTTTTCGTGAATTAATAATGGGCGGACGATTGGCGGACTTGGGCTAACCATCGGCGGACAATTGGCGCTCTTCTTTCGTGAATTAATAATGGGCGGACAATCGGTGCTCTTCTTTCGTAATTTTTGGTTTTATCCATTTTTCTTTCGGTAGTTGATAAAATTTTGGAGGCGAACGCTGAGGTCGATGCAATCCCGATCGAGTTCTTGATACTTTTCATCTGATAGATAACCGATTCGGTGGCTGAGGATGACTTGAGTATGAAGTTCAGCGAGCGAGGCAGTAGCGTAGTTGAAGAAATTAAGTCTTTGATTCAAACTACTCCGTGTTTCTCCTTCGGCGATATTTGAGGGGACGGATACGGACGACCTCTGTAGTTGATCCTTTAGACCAAAATCTTTTTTAATTGAGCCTTCCGTTTGAGTGAAATGATAGATTTTAACGGATAAATCCATCGCAATTTGCCAGACCTTAAGGTCTTTAAAATTTCTCATAATAAAAGTTTATGCAGGTAAAATAAAGTTTTAATCGCATAAGATAGCCCCATTGCTACCTAAAAAAATAAAATGTCCGCCTATCGTCCACCCTCACAAATTGAAGCGCCTCCTACACCGCCCATGCTTCTTCCTTCACCGCTTCATAAACCATTTTCACTCCCTCTTCCAAGGTAATTTTCGGTTCCCAGCCAAGTTTTTTTAGTTTTTCGATGGTCATTAATTTTCGGGGAGTACCGTCGGGTTTAGATAAGTCGTGTTCAATGGAGCCTTCGTACCCTACTGTTTTTTTAATGAGTTGGGCCAGCTCTAAAATAGATACATCAATCCCAGTTCCGATATTTACCAATCCCTCTTCGCTAAAATTTTGCATTAAAAAATAGCAAGCATCTGCCAGATCATTCACATGAAGAAATTCTCTTTTTGGGCTACCAGTTCCCCACATCAGAACGCTTGGTTTATTTTCTCTTTTGGCTTCGATAAATTTACGCATCAGCGCAGGCAGTACATGCGATTTTTCCAGATCATAATTATCGTTGGGACCGTAAAGGTTGGTAGGCATTACTGAAATAAAATCACTTCCATACTGGGAACGATAAGCATCACATAACTTAATGCCCGCAATTTTTGCGATAGCGTAAGGCTCGTTGGTTGGTTCGAGTGGGCCCGTAAGTAAGTAATCTTCGCGCAGCGGCTGAGGAGCAAGTTTGGGATAGATACAGGAAGACCCGAGAAACATCAATTTTTTCACCCCGTTGATATGGGCCGCATGGATGACGTTATTTTGAATCATTAGATTATCGTAAATGAATTCTCCCCGATAAGTATTATTGGCTAGAATACCTCCTACTTTGGCGGCGGCCAGAAAGACATAATCTGGTTTTTCGGTGGCAAAAAATTCGTTGACGGCGGCCTGATTTCGTAGATCGAGTTCACGAGAAGTGCGTACGATAAAGTTGGTAAAACCTTCCTCTTTTAGCCTTCGGTAAAGTGCTGATCCAACCATTCCACGATGGCCGGCAATGTAAATAGTGGCGTTTTTTTCCATAATTTTATTAGCTATATTTTTAATTTGGGTCTAAAGTTTTTAAAATCTTTTAAGTAGAAAATAAGTTGGCCTTCGTTTTCCTTATCAGATGATGACGCTTCCATTTTTCAAAGCATATTTTTGTTGGCTCTCAGGACAGATGGCTATCCCATTTTCATCAAATGCCAACCGATGCCCGTACTGACTCATCCAGCCAATTTGCGCTCCCGGATTACCGACTACTAAAGCGTAAGGTTTGACCGATTTGGTAACCACCGTACCTGCTCCAATAAAAGCATATTCCCCAATATCATTACCGCAAACGATCGTAGCGTTGGCTCCAATCGTAGCGCCTTTCCCAACGTGGGTTTTATCATATTGTCCCCGCCGATTAATTGCACTACGCGGATTCTTTACATTGGTAAACACCATAGACGGCCCAAGAAATACATCATCCGCGCAAGTGATTCCTGCGTAAAGAGAAACATTATTTTGCACCTTGACATGATTACCTAACACTACTCCGGAAGCAATGAAAACATTTTGTCCAATATTGCAGTTTTCGCCAATGACTGCTTCGGACATGACGTGCGTGTAGTGCCAGATTTTAGTGCCTGCGCCGATGGTGACGGGCTGGTCGATCGTGGCGGTGGGATGGATTTGTGGATGTGCGGATTTTTTGATGTGCGGATTGGTTAATTTAAAATTACTTTGTTTAACATTAAAACATTGATGATCCTTTTTGAAAAACCATACAGCTGATTAACTGATCCACTAATAAACCAACCTCCTAATCAAATAAACTCATCAGCGTATCCTTATCCAGACTCTTTAAAATATTCTCATCCGTCCGAATAAGATCCTGTGCCAATTTTTTCTTTTTTTCCTGAAGCTTCAAAATTTTTTCTTCAATCGAATCTTTACAAATCAGCTTATAAGCAAACACTTGTTTATCCTGACCGATACGGTGGGTACGATCAATCGCCTGAGCTTCCACGGCTGGATTCCACCAGGGGTCGAGGATGTAGACGTAATCAGCTTTTGTAAGATTGAGTCCAGTATTACCTGCTTTGATACTGATTAAAAATATTTTCACCTCGCTATTTTCCATAAATTTTTCGACGGCTTCCTGCCGCTTTCGGGTACTACCATCGAGGTAAGCGTATGGAATTTCCCGTTTGTCTAATTCTGCCCGCACGATGGCTAACAAACTGGTAAATTGAGAAAAAACCAGCGCGTTATGTTGGTCCAGCTCTTCGGTTAGATTTTGTAATAGTACTTTTATTTTTACGGATTCTGCATTTTTTCCAGTAAAGGCAGGATTGACTAATAAGGGAGAATTACACATTTGGCGGAGGCGTAAAAGTCCGTCCAGGATTTTAAATTTAGATTTGGCCAGTCCTTTTTCTTCTACCTCCTCTTCCAGATCAAGTTTGATTTGTTGTTTGAGTTTATCGTAAAGTTTTCGTTGTGCAGGTGCCATTTCACAATACAATACGGTCTCGGTTTTATCTGGGAGGTCGCTGGCGACCTGTTCTTTGGTCCGACGTAAAATAAAAGGATGAATTAGTTTCCTTAACAAATTAGCTGCCTCCTGATTGCCATCGTTGTCGATGGGAATAGCGAAGTTGTTACGAAAAGAAGTTTTAGATCCTAATAATCCTGGAGACGTAAAACTCAACTGTGCATACAAGTCAAACGTATTATTTTCAATCGGCGTACCCGTCATCGCAATTTTGTTATCCGACTGTAAGAGGCGCATTGCTTTATAGCGTTTAGAATCCGGATTTTTGATGGCCTGCGATTCATCGAGTACAATATAATTAAAGCGATAATTCTGGAACAACCCGATATCCGCTGCGGTCGTATCATAAGTTGAAATAATCAAGTCCCTTTTCGTCAGTGCTTCAAGATCTTTTCCCCGGTTAGGTCCATGATGAATAACATAAGTAAGGGAGGGACAAAATTTGTCTAATTCTGCTGCCCAGTTAAATAACAAACTGCGCGGAACAATGACCATAGAACTGTTTTTGTTTTTCTGGTCCGCCAACAAAGAGATCACCTGGAGGGTTTTCCCCAATCCCATATCGTCGGCCAGGATTCCACCAAAACCTGATTCGTCCAAAAATTTCAGCCAGGCGAATCCATGTTTTTGGTAAGGCCGGAGGTCTGCCGTTACCGTTTCAGGTAATTTATATTTTTTGTTGGTATCGTATTCCGCTAATCTTTTTTTCTTTTCCGCCAGTTCTTTAATAATTTTTTTATCATCCAATTCTTCAAAAAGATCGTCAATAATATTGAAGCGGTATTTAGAAATTTTGATGTCTCCTTTTTCAATATCTGCTACTGCGAGTACCTTCCGGGCCTGCGCTAACCATTCTTCGGGTAGCATTCCGAGAGAGCCATCCTTGAGGACCACGAACGTTTCATTATTGCGTAACGCTCTGATCCAATCGGCGGCTTTAACCGTTTCTTTTCCGAAGGAAACGCCCATATCTACTTCAAACCAGTCGATCCCGGATTTGAGGTGGGAATAGGTTTTTGCACGGTGCTTAGAATAATTAAATCTGGACAGCTCTTTTTGTCCCAGAAGCTCAATTTCGTTGGCAGCACAAGCTTCCACAAAACGTAGAAACCAGTAATTATTCATCATAGCCGGCAAATCCAGATATACATAATCCTGCACCTGTATTTTATTATTAAAAGATGGATGCGCTTGCCGAATAAAATCCAAAAGGAAGTCCCGTAAATCAGTCGCTATCGTATACTGTACACCATTTTCAAAAAAACGTAATTCTTCATTAAAAATATTAAATGTAAAATCAGAAAATTTCAAGCGCGGTTCAAAAGTAATAAAGGATCCGACTTCACGGAGCGCAATCTGATATTGAGCTTCAGAAAGCATTATTTCTTTTGTCTTCAATTCAGCGGATTCGATGATTACCGGAAAATAGTTTTTCAATTCTACCAAAAAAGGTTGGATATCCACAGCCTCAACCTGACTTAAAATAATTTCATCTCCTTGAAAATCGTCAAAAACAGGAAATACTTTTGACAATCCAAAAGAAGCAAAGCGATAGATATACTCGGTTGTGGCACAAAAAATATCGTTATAAAAAACCACTTTATTCAGGTCAAATTTTTCACCATCCAAAGTAGCTATCCGTTCTATCTTTACCATTTCATCTTCTGCCTTCACCCGCAATTCCAATTCAAGTCGTTCGGGGTAAAAGCTGACTAAACTAGAAGTAGTTGCTTGTTGGCGGGAGTTTTTAGGATAATAAACGTAGTGAAACGCTTCGTTGAGTTGCGCCAGATTTTCCTCAATTAGCTCGTTCATCTCAGAGAAAAGCTGTTCTCTATCAGGTTCGTTACTAAGCAGTAAAATCTGTTGTGCCAGATGTATCTGACCCGATGGAAAACCAATAGGATGTTGACTTATTTTTCGTTGATTCCCTTTGATTCCCTTTCTCGTTTTCAGTTTAACCCCCCGAAGAAAACCCAATGCCAGTTGGTTGTCAAACGATTCACTTCCTTCCATTCCCCATTTGTAAGCAGACATTTTCTCGTTTCCACTCAGCAGGTATTCTTCTAATTTTTCACCCTCCCGTTTGCGATCAACTTTATCGTAAGATAGCAGTTCCTTCTTTTTTTCTAACCATCTTGCGTCAACAATATTATCACTAATTTTTATATACCCAACCGAATCCTGATCGAAACCAATTTGAAAATATTTTAAAAAATTCGTAGTACTTACCTTGGCAGATTTGGCCGAATCTTTCAAGAGTACCTGGAAAATATTTTCCCAATCATCCAGTAACTCAGGTAATTCCTCTAATAATCCAGACAATGCTTTTGCCTGATGATCACAAAATTTATTCGTTTTTGCATTACATTTGAGACATTTTATCTCAACTCCTGCTTCTCCTGATCGCAGGGCTACCTGGCTTTTTTCCTGATGATACCAGCCGCTTCGTTCAGTTATCTCAATTATCAAATCCTGCGGAGATTCAAAAAAACCAATTACCTCTTCTCCATAATTATCACCACTCGCATCGTGGAAGCGATCTAAGATCAGCTCCAGCTGTTCGCTATTGTAAGGTATTTTTCGAAAACTATTTGTGTTGTTATCCGATAAAGCATAATCCCTGATGATCTGCGGTTTGACGCCTTTTTGTTTTAGCAAATAAAAAAGGAAGGTAGCTTGATGGACACAATTAACTTTCTGGCAGTTACAACTAAGATCAATAGCAGAGGTTCCACCTTGGTGACTAGCCGTAACGCTTACTTCGAAGGCTTTGAGGCCAGATCGCAAACTTACTTTTCCAAGAATAAATTTGGGATCTTTAACTACCATCGTACAAGTAGCATTCTGCTTCCCATTGGCATAATCGTAGCCTTTACTGAGCGTGACTCCAATAAACTCCTTATCAAGATATGCTTGAATTAATTCTGCGGTAATAATAGCTTTAGGAGATTGTTTTTTTCTCATAAAATCTTAGCGACCAAAGTCGTCCTGTACTCGAACAATATCCTCCTCATCCGACGGGTTGTCGGGGTCGATGTGTTGCCAGATTTCGGCGATGATACCCACATTGTCAAGGCCTACGAGGCGGTGTCGTTCTCCGCACTGAAGGACTACGTTTTCGCCGATTACCATAATCTCCAGTTCCTTTTGTTGATCCGTATCACTACGAATTACCCCGGCTTCTCCTTCGATGAGTTTCCATACTTCGGAGCGACGATGGTGGTATTGCCAGGAAAGTCTTTTTTCGGGAAGGACGACTAAAATTTTAGGGCTGACTTTTCCACCTTTGGTTAATTTGGCTACGTCTTCATCGGGATAGTAATTCTCACAGAATTTTTGGGATTGTGCTTCGTCTATAACAAAGAAACCGCCCCAGGGGCGGTTAAAGTCGGTACGTTCGAAGGTGAATCCGAGGTCGGTGAGTTGTGTTTCAATTTTTTTGAATACAGTGTCGGAATTATTTTCCATCATTTCAGTAGATATTTTTTTAAGAAAACCATATACAATTTATAATGTTGCAGAAACCATCCTATTTTTAAAGAACGAATAAACAATTCTTTACCTTTAGCAGGATTATTTCTGACCGTAGCAGAAATAGCATAATGTAGTATTTTTCCAGACAGTAAGATATCTTTAGTCTTTGGGGTAATCAGGTTACCAACCTCTTGAGCATGATTTATGAAAAAATCTTTGATCGCTGCCAAATTAAGAGATAAGCGTTTTTCAATTTCGTCGTTATTTTTAAAAATCTTTTGAGTTCCCATTTTTGTATGTTGAACATAAATGTAGTTTCGAGAATTCAATTGCGTAACCGGATATTTAGCAAATAACCGCAAAATTAAATGCGCATCCTGCCAATGTGGAAAATCTGCAAATCGATCCTCCGCCAGATAATCACTGGGAATACATAAACTCCATACCCCACACATTTCACGTAGTGCAAAATGGAAAGGGTGCTCATTGGGTTTTATCAGTTTTCCTTTTTTAAGCCGATTATCGTTAAGGAATTTATAAGTAAAACCAGTTCGAATAATCGCATCAGGAAAAGAAGAGATGGCTTTTTTAAAATCGTTTAAGAAATTTTTTTTCAAAAAATCATCATCATCTAAAAAACAAATATAATTGCCTCGTGCATTTTCTATACCTTTGTTGCGCGCCATACTTCGCTCTGATTTTTGCTGGTATAGGTATCTGATACGGAGATCATTAAAATTTGCTACGACCTCAGTCGTCTGATCTGTTGAGGCATCGTCAATGACTAATAATTCCCAGTTTGGATAAGACTGAACCTGTACACTCCGAATGGCTTTTTCCAATAAATCTGCGCGATTACGCGTAGGAATGATGATAGAGAAAAGTAATTTTTTACCAGTCAATGTTTAAGTTAAAATGGGAAAAAATATTAAAATCGGTATAATAGAAACTGCCTTACACGTAGAAGTCTTAAGAAACTACGCGCTTATTTTTTCTGGATTAAAAATTGAGGTTCACGCTGTTCTTAAGCCTGGAACCGATAAAATGATGAAATCAATTTCAAAAATGCCAAATTTACATTGGCATTTTTTAGGTGATCCTGACCTTTTGGAGATACTTGATCAGTGTACCATTTTAATATTTACCACCCTTAATAATGACATTCACCCCTTTCTTCCGCTTACCCCCCGAAAGTACGCAGTGATTCATGCCTTTCACCGACATTTTGCGCCATGGAAAAATTATGATTATCACATTAGACCTATTCGTTCTGTGATTAATTTATTTCGCTATTTGCGATTTCCGACGCTTCCGTTAAAAGCGATGGATGGATTTATTGCCGGAGCACCGACCGTTTTTAATTATTTAGCACAACAAGATTTTTTCCAGAAAGACCGGTTTTACACGTTCCCATTTTACGTTAATGAATCGATCGCTACGAAAGAATTGTCAGAAGGCGCACCTTTCAAAATTGTAGTTCCGGGTTCTGTGCATCCTGCCAGCCGAGATTATAATATGTTGTATGATATAATAACAAGGCTCAAGAAACCTGACCGACCGGTAGAGATCATATTGGCAGGAAAAGCATCTGGTCGGTTAGGCGAGAAGATCGTACAAAAAATGGAGGCCTTAAAAAAAGGAAATATAAAAATACGATGCTTTAAAGAATATCTAACTGCGGAAGAATATCAAGAAGCAATTGAGCAGGCGGATGTCCTGTTATGTCCAATTCCTTCGTCTTTAGTTATTGGATTCAGCATAGAGAAAAACAGCCATTCTCAAGTCTCAGGAAACATTAATGATTTTGTAAATAAAGGTAAACCAGTAATTCTTCCGACATATTACCAACTCGAAGCGGGATTAGAATCTGCCGTTATGCGATATCAAAATCAAGAAGATTTAAAAATCTTGTTAGAAAGTCTCATTTCAGGATCCAGATTAATTGCAGACCATTCAAGTGTTTTTACTTCTTTTAATGTAGAAGCAAGAATAAAAATTTTCCAAAAAGAACTGGATCGGTTGCTAAACACCTAAAAGAATATCCCTATTCAAATTCATTTCTAACATTAAAACCTGCTTCTTTTAGAAGTTGATCCCGTTTAAACAATTCAATGTCGGCGGCGACCATTTCACTACACAGTGTCTCCAGATCGTATTTAGGTTTCCAGTTTAGTTTTTGTTGCGCTTTAGAAGAATCTCCGATGAGTAACTCTACTTCTGTAGGTCGGTAATACGCTGGATCAACGGCCACTACCACTTGACCTATCCTAGCCTGATATTCGGGTTTAGTAGCCGCTTTGATGGTACCAACTTCCTGTTCGCCACTTCCTTCAAAAGCTAGCTCTACCCCAATTTCTTTAAAAGACATACGTACAAAATCCCGAACACTAGTCGTCACTCCAGTAGCAATTACCCAGTCTTCGGGTTCATCCTGTTGTAGAATTTTCCACATACATTCAACGTAGTCTTTGGCATGTCCCCAATCTCTTTTGGCATCCATATTACCAAGGTATAATTTTTCCTGAAGACCGAGTGCAATTTTAGCAACGGCGCGGGTTATTTTTCTGGTAACAAAAGTTTCACCTCTTAATGGAGATTCATGATTAAATAAAATCCCATTACAAGCAAACATATCATAGGCCTCTCGATAATTGACGGTAATCCAGTAAGCATACATCTTGGCTACAGCGTACGGAGAGCGCGGATAAAAAGGCGTTGTTTCTTTTTGAGGTACTTCTTGCACCAGTCCATATAGTTCAGAAGTCGAGGCCTGGTATATTTTTGTTTTTTTGGTTAATCCTAATAAACGGACCGCTTCTAGTATTCGCAGTGTCCCTACTCCGTCGACATCCGCAGTATATTCTGGTGCATCGAAGCTAACTTTGACATGCGACATAGCTCCAAGGTTATAAATTTCGTCCGGCTGAATCTCCTGGATGATCCGGATGAGGTTGGTAGAGTCCGTAAGATCTCCGTAGTGAAGGATAAAGTTACGACTACTGACGTGTGGATCTTGGTAAAGGTGGTCGATACGCGCGGTATTAAAGGAGGAAGCACGGCGTTTGATGCCGTGTACTTCGTATCCTTTGGAGAGGAGGAGTTCGGAAAGGTATGCTCCATCTTGTCCGGTAATACCCGTGATCAGTGCTTTTTTATTGTTCATAATTATTTACTTTATTGGTTTTGAGGGATCAAATTAATTGTAATATGAATCCTAATATTGTGAGATTGTAAAATAAAGGCTAATTTGTCTTTCCTATCGAAAGGTATTTTATGACAAATAAACAAATATATCGTGTATTTTGCCAGACCACAAAGACATTACCTATTTTTTTCTATGATTGGTGGCTTGATATAGTTTGTGGATCAAAGAACTGGGACGTTATATTGTATTTTGATAAATCTGGCAAAATAAAAGGAGTTTGGCCATTTTACCAAAAAAAGAAATTCGGTTTTCAAGTAGCTAATCAACCCGTTCTAACACCGTTTTTAGGAATACACATTGAATATCCAGCAGATATAGAAAAATCTGTCAAGCGGTACAGTTTTCAAAGGAAGGTGATAAAGCACCTATCTGAACAACTACCCTCTTTCTTTTATTTTCGCCAAAATTTTCTACCTGAGTTTGAAAACTGGCAACCTTTGTTTTGGCAAAATTTTCAACAGACAACTTATTACACCCACCTGATTGATTTGTCTATAGACGAAAAAAATCTCCTTGCTAACTTAAGTGGCAAAAGAAGATGGGAGGTAAAAAAGGCAAAAGAACAAGGTTACCGGATCATAGAATCAGATGATATAAAAGCACTATACAATTTAAGTAGTCAGGCATTTACCAGAAAAGGCCTCTCTCCTCCGTATTCGCTGGAAGATTTAGAGCGATTGGATCAGGAATTGAGCAAACGGGGTTTAAGGAAAATATATTTTTGTGTTAATCAACAGCAAAAAAAGTTAGCTGGCAGTTATATTGTGATAGACCGGCATAAGGCTTATTATCTCTTGGGTGGTATTGATCATAATTTAGATTCAACTTATCCAATGTCACTGGTATTTTGGGAGAAAATCTGTCGATTAAAAAAGCTGGTTAGTACACTTGATTTAGAAGGCTCGATGCCTGCGGAAATCGAACTGATTTTTACAGAATTTGGAGGTATAAAAAAAGATTTCCATGTTATTACCAGGACTAAAAATTATATGATTGATCTGTTATATTATCTTTTAAAAAGAAAAAGGCTAAACTAATGTTTGGTTATTCCTTATTCCAGTGTGCACGAAATTTCACAATCTCCTCCGACGTGTAAAAATGGGTAGCGTATTTTGAGCTATACATTTTGTTCAGATACGCTTCTGTTGGTTTAAAATAATTTTTAAAATTCTTATATAAGTCAGCATACCAGTATTTATTTCCTGAATTGGCCGTAAGTAATTTAAAAGAATTTAGATTTAAAAAAGACTGAATGATTTCGTTTAACTCAGCTAATTTTTCCAGCTTCAGGATAAGAATATCTATTTTTCCTTTTTGAATAATGGTATACCCTTTTTTTTTATCGAAAGGATATTGAAAAATATCGACCTCCAAAACGTCTTTAAATTCCTGATCAAAGTAAGTGAGGGGTCCCTCTTGATTTATTACTTCTATAAAACCTCGTTCTATTATTTCGTTCAGGCTAAGGTATTTTCCAGCTAGTTGACCGTTTGGTATTTTCTCCAGAACTTTATAAATAACCTTATCCAACAAAAAAAATGTCATGGATATGTTGCGAGCAATTGGGTCACGTACCAATGTTACGACCTTTAATCTTTGGTTCTTTTTTTTCAGTAAAGATCTGGTGAGGATCTTATTTACGTTACCTCTAAATGATTTTTTTTTATTATAAAAAAAGTGTTGCTGGTCTCCGCCAAAATAGTGTTTACACCCAACGGTTAATCCTTGTTCCTCAAGGCTGTAAGACAAACTATTAGAACCAGTTTTGCCCATTGTGTACAATAATAAGTCGGCCTCAAAAAAGGAATTTAAGTGTTTGAGGTGGCCGAAAAATCTAGACATTATGCTCATTGACTGGTGGCGTATTAGAAGCAACCAGTAGCTCTAACAATTCGTCTATTTTATCTTCAAACACTAATTGTGTATCCGGTAAGATATGGTTCATCGCGTAAGTAACTTTACCAGCGATGCTTTGTGCGTTTAAAGGATCAAATTTCAGAGATGGAACCGTTACTTCTTTAACAAAAGGACGATCACTGATTAATAATTTGTTTCCCAAAATAGCCCCCTCGATGGTACCAAATCCGAAGGTTTCATTTAGAGAGGGAAATATAGTAAATTCATGCTGGGCCGTTATTTCTAATATTTTTTCGTAAGAAATATAGCCGTTTTCGTTCACATTAACGATACGTCCCCCATTTTTACGCAACTCTTGAATTCGGGCCTGAATTTTTTCTCCTTCGGGAGTGTTAGGAATACTTAAGGTCAATAGGGGAAAGCGTTTTTGTTTCCCTAATATTTCCCAGGCATCCAACAGCATAAGGTGATTTTTGTGTTTGGAAGTAGAACTGATATAAACAAACGTATCTTTCTCCTTAGCAATACGCTGATTAGCAATACGAAGAATCGTAGATTTATCGAAGTAGGGAATGACTTGACATTTACGCTCAGGCGTATGGTAAGTTTTGATGAACTCCGCTTTTATATAATCTGTTGGAAATACATAGCTATCTGCATTATTATGATAAAAAGCCAAGTACTTTCTTTTGAGCCAAAAATTCAGTTTCTCAAGAATAGAAAAGTGAGTGGTATCACAGCTATTGAGTAAGAAAGCGTTCTGAAAATTAACAATCACAGAAATATTAGCTGGCACTTTAAAGTTAATTGGAAAATTACCAAAACATAAAAGGTGGGTCGGCTGATATTTTAAAACTGCTGCCTTAACAATTTTTTTTCTATAAAAAGAAAAAGTAAATCTTCGATTTATATGGGTAGTTGAGCTAGGAGAAAGGACTTTAAATTTGAGTCTTTGTACTTCCAGCGCACTACATAAGTAACGCAATAATCCATTACCTCCCTCACTATTTAAATTGAGCGCATCAATTAGAATCATGTATTACTTAAGTTGATTTAGGGTAAAACACTTTTGAATACTCTGACAAACTCTTTCCATTTGTTCAAGTGTAAGACTAATGGAACAGGGAATACAAATGCATTGGTTGGCAACTTTAGCAGTCACGTTATTACGTTGGATATATTGATGGTTTTTATACATAGGCAATTTATTCATGGGGGTCCAAAAATGCCCAAAATTAATTCGTTGTTTTTTGAATTCGTGCATTAATTGTTTTTTTCGATCACTACAAAAACCAATAAGCCAGAAATTTGGCTCAACGCCATCGTTGGTCTCCTGAAAATTAATAGCGGAGATTGTTTTCAGACGATCAAAATAATGTGTGGCGATCGCTCGTTTTTTAGTCAGATACTGTTCCAGTTGCTCTACTTGTGCTACCCCAATAGCCGCCAGAATATTGACCAACCGATAGTTATATCCAACTTGATCGTGAAAATAGTTTTTATTAGCAACTTTGGCCGTGGTGGTGAGATGTTGTGCCTTCTGGATATAATCCTGATTTTCAGAAACGATCATTCCACCTCCACCCGTTGTAATAATTTTGTTACCATTAAAACTAATCACACCAATATCTCCCATTGTACCTGCGTGCTTACCTTTATAAGTAGCTCCTAATGATTCACTCGCGTCTTCAATTACCAGCAAATTAAACTGCCGAGCCAGAGCGAGTAATTTGTCCATATCACAAATCTGACCATAGATATGCACAATCATAATGGCTTTAATGACTTTCCCAGAAATGATATTTATGGTTTGCCCTTTTTCTTGCCGACACTCCTCGCTTAAGAAAGTTTCCAAAATATCCAGATCCATTTGCCAGTTTTGCGAATTGATATCCACAAAGATAGGTTCGGCTCCAATATGCATGATACTATTAGCACTAGCGACAAAGGTGCCATTTGGTAGCAGGACATGGTGATCCGCCGTAACGCCCAGTACTTGTAGACTTATTTGCAGTCCAACCGTACCATTCATGCACGCTACCCCATAAGGACAATTAATGTATCGAATAACTTCCTGTTCAAATTTATTAACGTAACTCCCCGCAGATGAAACCCAACCGGTATCCAAACAATCTTTTACGTAAGTCCATTCGTTCCCTTCAAATGCTGGAACCATCAATGGGATGATAGCTTTTTCTACGTCTTGATTATTATGTGAGTCCGCCAACAAGTAATAGATTTTGTACTTTTAAGTTGCTTACAAATGTAGCCCTTCTGGTTTTTCAGGTAAGCATGGAAACCAGTGATAAAGGATTTGAGAATCAGGAAGAAAAACTTTCCAAATAGTTAAGATTAGAATTTTAGTATCGGTCCAAAAAGATTTATTTTGGTTGTACCATAATTCCAGTTCTCCCTTGTAGGGTGTAATATAGCGTGCGTGAAATTCTTTTATTGGCAAGTCTGATTTAGAAAGAATTTTTTCTTCATTTCTAAAAACAATAGAACCGATTCCGGTCATTCCTGGAATACTATTATAAATATGTGCCTGCATATTTTTGGGATACAAGTCAAAATATGCCTTTATCTGTGGACGAGGCCCTACAAGACTCATGTTTCCTAACAGTACATTTATCAGTTGAGGAATCTCATTTATTTTTGATTTACGCAAAAATTTTCCAACAGTAGTAACCCGTGGATCATTCATCAAGGTAAATTTTCCAGCCCCAATATTAGGGCTGTCTTTGAGCATGGTAGCAAATTTCCAGATATAGAAAGAACTATTTTTGTACCCAACTCTTTCCTGAAAGTACCATATATGACCTTCTCCGGATAATTTTAAAGCAATAATTATGGGGATCACGAAAGGCAGACAAATGATGATGAGTATTAGTGACATAACTACATCAAAAAATCTTTTTAAAGTAAAATACATTTTACATTCTTTCGTCCAAGCTTTTACCCGTTTCAATATGATTGAAAGCAGGTAATATGCGTTTTAATAATTGTATAATGTTTTTTTTGTCTGTATTTTCAAGTAAGAATATTTTTTCAAGCTGTTTCATCATTGCTTCGACTTGCTGCTGATCTAACATTTCGCTTTTCTTGATAATACCTATTGATTGAAAAGTATCGAGGTTGATCTCATCAGATTCCGTATAAAATTCTTCGTAGAGTTTTTCACCAGAAGTATCAGATTGAAAAAAATGTACGGGATATTGTTTTTTATCGTTGCTCCATTTCTTTGCTTTTATTCGAGCTGCTTCAGCAGTCTCACAGTGCAGGGCTTTTAGGCCTAAGGTGGCTAAAAATTGTTCTGCAATCGTTGCAAAAGAAACCATTTGACTGGTTTTAAGTTTTGGAAAAAAAATATCACCAGATTTTCCCAGGATACAAGTCAGTAAACAAAATTGACCAGATTCTTCGGGAGAGACAAAATAACGTTTTACGTTGACAGGAGCGGATATGGGCTGACGTTTCAAGATACGTTGTAAAAACCCGAACAAAAGACTTCCGTTAGAAAAAGCTACATTAGCAAACCGGGCAGTCGTAATTTTAATATCGCTAGAATAAGAAAGCAGGATTTTTTCCATCACTTTTTTACTCGCGCCCATTACATTTACAGGATTAGCGGCTTTATCAGTAGATACACAAAAAAAATGATTTGGCTTATGTCGCAGCGATAATTCGAGTAGTTTTTTAATATTAAAAACATTATTAATAATCATTGCTTCGATGGATAGATGATCTTTTTCGCTACGTACATGTTTGTGCGCTGCAAAACAAGCAATAATATCAAAAGATTTTTCATCCATTAATTTCGAAAAGACAGATCCGCCAAAATTAAAAGGATAAGTTAAGTACTCGCCCGGAATAAACTCAGCCATACTAGCCCTTAAGTCACGTGTGAGTTCTGTTAAGTCATTTTCATTCTGATCTACCACCGTTAGCGACGAGGGAGAAAAGGTCAAAATAGATTTAATAAATGCAGATCCAATCGTACCCGCGCCTCCGATGACCAATACTTTTTTACCATTAATCTCCTTTTCCAGCTGTTTCTGATTTCTGATAAGATCAGGTAAAAACATGCTTTGAGACCTTAGCGTTATCCGTTCTTTAATAAAGAGATTTACATCAAAATGAAGCATATTGGGTCTCAAGTGGATTATTTACAGGAGTTATATTTCAAGAAAGCGAAGCCTAATTATGGTCGCCTGACGATTTGTAATAACTTTCTAAGTGGTTTGAAATACATCGTAAAAAAGCCAGTATCGAGTCCATTTTTTTTCCAGGCCAACCGATCCTCTTTGTTTGCCAGCCAACGGTTTGGCAGGTTGGCATTACTGACTCCTCCCAGGCGCATTTTGACCAAAATTTCAGGTAAATAAGTCGTGGTTATTTTATTTTTATAAACGGTTCTTAACATAAATTCGTAGTCGGCCGCCGATCTCAAGTCTAAATCAAAGAGTCCATATTTTTCATAAACCTCTTTGCGCACAAAAAAGGTCGGATGAGGTGGCATCCACCCCCTTTTCCAATCCTTTAATTCGTTGTTTCCAGCTTTCCAAAAACGCATTATTTTATCTGTATTTTTTTCCTGTACGTACACTAGGTCTCCGTAGAGTGCCTGGGCACCAGAAGACTGAAACCTTTCCATTACGTTGGCTAAAACATTTTCATGCGTATAAAAATCATCAGAATTTAAGATGCCAATAATATCGCCCGTAGCGAGATTGATTCCTTTGTTCATCGCATCATAAATTCCGTTGTCCTTTTCGGAGATAATTTTAGCTACGTGCGGAAATTCTTTTACGATAGCAATCGTATCATCAGAAGACGCCCCATCGATGATGAGGTGTTCAATATTGGAGTAGCTTTGATCAGCGATACACTGTAAGGTATCCCTAATAGTCGCGGCGGAATTAAAACCGGCGGTGATAATTGAAATTTTTGGTTTACTCGACAATTTTTCTTTCTCTAATTTTATTGGCAGGATTGCCTTGATAAATCGAATACGATTCTAAATCGGTAGTGGCGACAGAATTAACTGCCAGGATACTATGAGAATGACAGTGCACACCCGGGCAGACGATGGATTTGGCCCCGATCCAAACCCCATCTTCCAATTTTATATTTCCTGTCATCAAATCAAAAGTCGATTTCTTATAGTTATGATTACCCGTCAGCAGCATTGCTCCCTGAGAAATACAAACATGATTTCCGATAGAAACGCTGGCCAGGTTGTCAATCCAAACGTTTTCTCCAATCCACGAATGGTCTCCAATTTGCAGTAGCCAGGGATATTTTATATTGACTCCGGGTTTGATCAATACGCCTTTTCCTATTTTAGCACCAAATAACCGCAGACATATTTTTTTCCACGAAGAAGAAAGTGATATTGGATTGCGTAAAAAAACCGCATTAAAAAATAACCAAAGAATTATTTTTAATTTTGAAGCTCCGGGAGAATACCAAGAGTTATTAAATGTTAAGTGATTAACTTTTTTCATGCAGAATGATAATTGAAGTTGTTTAATAATTCAAAAAACAGTCGAGAACTAGAGAAAAATTTTCAAATCAAGCCTCTTTTTGAGTTCGTAGACAATTTTGGAGTTTATAAACAACTTCATTACTTAAAGATCGTTAGTCTGTAAAATTCAAATCACAATTTTTTTGTTGGGGATAGAATTCTTGTCATATATTTTATCTAAGCCAAAAAGTTCCAGTATCTCATAACCCCGGTCGATCTGTTCCTTAGTAAATCTTTGCTTCCAATGGTTCAGTATATCTTTATCATTAAATAATGGACTATCCTTTCTTGTTGTTCGGGAAGGTTTTTTTATGATAGAGAGAATTTTTTTTAGATCGTAATCTGCAATTCCCAAATAGTTAAAAACCCGCTTTGCTTCTTCTTCTGGCTCCAAGATATAATGCTCATAAAAAGTAATAAAGAATTGCTCACCTTTAAATTGCTGCAAAGGGATAAAATAGTTAATACACCAATTAAAGAAGCACAGTTCAAAACCTGCGGAAGCTTTTTTATAGTCTTCAATAAAAGGCGTTAAATAGTCGTTTATCAGTTCGGGCTGGCTGAGAATTACGGTTCTGACATTTTCATCCTCCCAATTTGCACGCATCCAGGAATCCACTACAGCAAACGGATTCCGGATTAAAAAAATAACAGGAAGCTCTGGAAAATTATTTTTTATCCATTTCAGCATTAAATTACCTCTAATTGTTTTTATAAGTCTTTTAGAAGCAATATGCTTTTTGTTATGACCATCTGACCAATCATTCCTGAGTTTACCGCGTAAAATTTTCTCTACCGATAAACGATACTTGCTAAACAAATCGTCCTGGGCGACATAAGTTGGATATTTCAAGCCTTTAAAGGCCGGTACTCTATCAGATTTAAACGGTTCAAAAATGATTCGGTGATCATTTTTATAGTTGATAACATTGGAAACGAATGTACTTCCGCTACGGCCTGTTGATACCAGCAGGATTGAGTTTCTATAATCTGAGTTTGTATCGTAATAAATCTTAGATAAGAAATGTTTACGAATGGAAGATAGAATTTTCTGAGAGAAGGTTTTCATATAAGAATATGATTATTTTTTGACACCAAAAACAAATATGACGTTTTTAAAGAAAGAGGGAGCCATTTTTTGATACAGATATCCGAAAAAATATAAAATTCTGGAAAACGAAAAATAACTAGGCTCGGATTCAAAAGTATAAACTGTAGGCACAAAATTATTATCTCTCAATAATCTTTTTAGCTTAGAAGTGGTATTACATTTATAATGTGTAGGAAAAACATCTTCTTCCAGCCGGTCGTCCTGAACGGCACCCGTAACCTTAGCGTGATATTTATTAGGAATTAGTCTGGCAGCAAGTGCAACGTATCCTCTTTTATTGACCGTACGCATGCAAATTCGTCCACCTGGTTTCATCACCCGGTCCAATTCGGAGAAGAAAAAATCCGGATCATCAATATGCTCCAGGACATAATCACTCACGCAAATGTCCACTGAGTTATCTGCTAACGGCCAGGGCTGTCCGATGACGAGCAGGTGAAATTCGTCGATGGAAGGATTGTCTTTTGCTCCCTGATCCACATCAATTCCAATAACTTTTTCAACTTTACCTTTGAAACTTCGATAGGGTGCTCTTACTTCATCTCCCTTGGTTTTGATATCCTCAAAAGCACCTCGGCCACATCCCAGATCCAGCAAAACAGCATCCTCTTTTTTGATTAATGAATTAACCACAATGTAAAAGGCTAATGTACTATCACAATGAGTTACGCCACTTAAAGCAGATTCAGGGTAATAGATTGACTTATAATCCATTTGTTTAGTTTTTCATAAAATTTAATATAAATTAGGTAGTCTGCTTAACTAACAGTGACTGGTAGACATCCATTTCTTTTTTAGCTATTTGCTTAGTTGTATAATTTTCTTTAAATAATTGGATCCCTTTCTTTTGTCTGGATATCAGTTCTGCGTCATCTAACTCCAATATTTGATTCAGACCTGCTATGATTGTATCAACCTCCGGAGAGACTCTAATGCCTAAATTATTTTTAAATACCTCAGGAAAATTACATCCATCGGAAACCATTGGAACCAGTCCGTAGCTTAACGCTTCAACTATGGAGGTAGGAAATCCTTCGCTTCTGGATGGCAGAGCAAAATAGTGACAACTGGACAATATTCTGATTTTTTCATCACCGTATACGGATCCCAGATATTCTATATTTTCGTTGATAGATCCGTTGATCGTTTTTTCTATTTTTTTCAACTCCCCCTGATCCGGTCCTGCGATCAGCAGTTTAAAATCTTTACGATTATTCAGCTTAGAAGCAACCCAGGCTTCAGCCAATTCACTTACACCTTTTTTATGGTGCAACCGTCCCATAAATAACATTTTTTTCACGCCATATAGCTTACCCGATAAATCGTAATCATGTCCATCTACACAATTCGGAATAAATTGAATATTTGAATGCCGAGGAAACATATTGACGAGGTTATTATATTCGGGTTGACCAACCGCTCTGATACAATCTGCGCGGACAGCTAAGGGTTTTTCGATCAGCGAGAAATAAAATCTTTTTTTAAGTTCTTTTTGAGACATGCTCCACGGTTCCAGCATTCCATGAGGAATATAAACCCATTTGAATCCTTTCTTCTTCAGGGCAGCCCCCCATTTAGTGGCGTATTGCCAGCAGCCATGGGTTATGATAAGATCATTATCTGGGGATAAGTTTTTAAATTTGATCAGTCGTTCTAGTTCCGAAATACTGGTTTTGCTGAGAAGTACTTTTTTGACGGACTGTTTGATAGGCTTTGCCGGTTCTCTTTCGGGATACCAGAGTTCGACTTCACAACCATGATCACTAGCTAAAGCATCAGCAGTAGCTGTGGCTGCATTCCAAACACCAAAATTAATAATATCAACAGAATCAACGATGTTAATTATCCTCATAATTACCAGGGAACAGGCTTGTTAACAAATTCAGCTATTCTTTCTTTTTCGCCGTCATAAAACTTTTCCAGTTGCAACAGTATATTTTCGGGCGGTTTGGAAGTTTGCAGATTTGAGGTGTTAATCTTTCGATACAAACCACTTCCCAGTTTTCGGGGAAGTGCAGAAATCTTGTAAAGAAATTTATTTTTATGTAGAAAATCAAATAAACGACTTCTGACCAGACGGTAGGCATTATCAATTTTTTCGTTATCTACTTTTACCGTCTTGTTAGCAATTCCAAAAGCGTAGCTATCATAAAAAGAATCGTCAATACCCAGTTCCCTGCCCAGCTTTTTCATAAAACCGGCAGGGTTTGCTTTTAGATTCTCGAAGAAAAAAGTTTTCACCTGATCCGAAGAAAAGCGGTCATAGAACGGCCCTAAATAATTAGAATAGATACCGGTTTTTAACGTAGCGTAAAATGCCTCTTCTTTTTCGGGTTTATCCAGTAAGTCTATATTTTTTTCAAAATATTTTTCCAGGCTGACCGATTCATCAATGGCTCTGATTTGTTTACCGAAATTATACCAGGAAACAAAACGAGTTACCGGACTACGCAAAATGAATATTATGATACATTTATCCGGCGGTCTGATAGATTCTTTTATCCGTTCTAAGGCACTTTCTGAGTATAAATAATCCGGCGAAGCTTCCAGAAAAATGGTAGCCTGCGAACTGCAATCTCTAAAAAAAGAATGGTAGGGTTCTTCTCCGTATTTAAACAATGATTTTTGCCTTACGTGAACATAAGATTCTTCCAAAAAATAGTTGGTCTGTTTAATAAACGAAGGACAGATCTCAGGGTGTGCCGCCAAGTAAGAAAATACCGACGAGGTACCTGCTTTGCTGGTACCACCGATGATTAGGTAGGTTTTTCCTTTTGAAGCTACACCGGCCATATTTTTTTTATTAGTTTTATCGGAATAATTTTTTTTGCTATCAGCTGTATTGGAAATTTATACTTCTGGTAGATGGTATCAAAAGAAGTATCTGCTTTTTGCTTTTTATTCTCTTCTAAAAATCCAGGAAGTTCATTGGTAAGATACGTCTGATTTTTTTGACATAACGCTTCAAAACGCTGTTCAGCCCAATCATAGAAATCCTGATCCAGCGCGTTTTTTTCAATAATGGCTTGCCTTTCCTCTTTGGTTAATTCAATTTTCTTATTGCTTACTTTTCTTTTAAAATAATTAGGTTGCCCTTTCCATTCCAGTTCTAATTTCAACAACAATAATGATTCATCAAATTTTTCCATTAGCCCGACAAAGTTAAAATATTTCTGAATATTCTCTTTGGCCAGAGCCAAAACTTTATCTTCTTCTCCGGGCTTAATCGTTTTAACGCCGGCGATATTTTTCACCATTCCGTTATTAATATTAGCATTCATACCACTCTCAACATAATCTTTCAGAGTCAAATTATTGTTTACAATCTGATCATAATAGGGGTGATAAGGAGATCTTTTAATAAAGTGGTAATTAGAAACCACTCTTGAAGATGGTTTACGAACCATGGTAATATATTTGGCAGGACCTTCTAGGTATTTGTGAAGGCCAAAATCCATATGTCCCATCAATACAAAAATTTCTTTTCTTCTCGCAGGGTTCAGATTAATAAACTCATCGATTGATTTTTGCATACTGACCCGTGATATTTCGTAAATACGATCCGGAGAATAGTGTTCTTGCAGAATTCTGCGAAAAGTAGAACCACCTGCTTTAGGAATATGCAAAAAAATTATTTTATTATTAGACATATTTTAGATAAGATATTCTTTTATTTGAATATTATGCTTTTTACAAAACTGCTGGTAGTACCTTAGGTCCTCTTCGCTGAAATGATTCATGTAGTCTCCAACAATGCCTTTTCTTGTAAAGGTAAAAGAATCACCTGCTTCCCCTGGTTTAGTGTGACCATATTTTTTCTCTACTTTTCTAAAGTTTTTGAATCTTGATTTCTCCACTGCTCTGTTCAGGTTTTCCTCCACAAAAGGAATTTTAAAATGATTGAGTACGGCCTTAAAAGTCTCCGTGTCGTTTTCTTTGAGCGATTCGTATTTTATCAGGTAGTCGTAATTCGATTCCCACGACTTCCAGTGACGAAGCCAGCGTTCCAGTCCAAAGTCCGGATTACGGATAAAGTCTGAAAATAATTCAAAGGTGGGATAGATTTTCAAATTATTGACGTAATGAAAATAAGAGACCATCACATCCCGGGGATCCCGGATGATTAAAATTTTCTTTGGCTTATGGAGATACGGTCCATATTTGAGATGTGTCTTTATAAATCGGGGCAATTGGTAAGGCCATTTTTCAAAAATGGTAGCCGTTCCAAATGAAGGCATCATGTTATCCAGCGTTTTGAAAGAAATTTCTCTACCTTCCAATTCGTTTTCGCTAATTAGATTACTTAAAAAAAACCGAACCCAGGTATTTCCTGATTTAGGAAAAGAAGCCAATATAATGTCCTCACTTTTCAGCGCGAAATACGCCTTTGTAAAGTGAGTGATTCTATTAATTTTTTTGATCATTGATAACCTGTTTTAGGATATAGCGTATGCTTATTGATTAGAGGAGTGAACGGTTGACAAGTCATTATTTATTTTAGAAAAAATATTCATAGCTGTAGCTTCCCAGTTTGGTCTTTGTACCGCATACTGCCTGGCATGATCAGATAATTCTTTACGTAAGTCTTCGTCGTTATAAAGTCGAACAACCTGTTTGGCAAAATCATTTGCGTTATCTGCTGCTAATACATCATGATTCGCCTGAAGTCCATCCAGTGTTCTGATCGTTGTACTGGTTGCTACACAAGGTACACCAGCAATAATAGCATCCAGCAATCTGTTGATCAATCCGGTACCGTGAAAGATGGGGATCACAGCCATTCTTACCTCATTGAATACTTTTTTAAGATCATCAACAAATCCTAGCTGCACGATCTGTTGGTCCTGTTTGATATAAGGTAAAGGGTCGTTTTCATTTGCCGGCGCCCCAACCAGAATTAATTCGACTCCGGAAATTTGTTTTTTGATCTCCGGCCATACTTTTGTAATAAACCATCTTGACTCATGTTTTCTGCCTCCGGAAAGATGTGTCATGTACAATATCTTATTTGCGTTGATGCCTTGATACGAACAATCCAGTAGTTCTTCTTTAATTCCATTCGGAGCCACGATGATGGTAGTATTTTTAGTTTTTGAGCCGATAACTTGTAAGGCATTCTTTTTTTCCTGCTCAGTTTGAACATGTACAAAGTCTGCTTTAGAAAGATAATTCCCTTCTGATCTGGCCAGTAAAAAACTTCTAAGCCAGTAAGCAATATATTTAAAACGGTAATGTCCAAATCCTATCGCTTCGTTTATAGAGTCCCTGTACATATTTGTTTTTACATCATTCAGACCTATAGAGCTTTTCTGAAAAAATCGAAATCCATGGTTAAGACAACATTCTACAAAAGCAAAATTACCAAATGGAGAAGTCCATACCAGATCATACGTTCTTTGACCAATCGTTTGTTTTATCGTTTCAATATCAAAGATCTTAGAAAAAAAACCGGGTATTTTTCCGGTTATTTCTCCGGATACTCTGGTTGAGAATTTTTTCATACCAAAGTTGATAAACATTACTTCACCAAAAGAAGCAGGGATATTTTTCAACTTATTCCGGTTAGGTTCTGTCCCTTTTTTGTGGACGACTAATAAGTCAATATGATTCTCTTCACTTAGCCGGCTAAAAATCTCAGCGAGTGGTAATTCTTTACCATTATCGGCGGGGAAGGGAATAGAGTCGATAACTAACAGTATTTTCATGGGAGAAAGCTAAAGTTTTTATTTGCTAAAGCTATGACCTCTTCCTGATTTTCAAACATATCATCAGCGTGATTCAGTACCCATTCAATATTTTGCTCCAATTTAGCAATGGAGGTATCTTCGTAGACCAGTAAATCCTCGTCTATCCGAGCAATGTCTTTACAAAAGTCAATACATTTTTGGTGATAAGGAATGGTCAGAAAAGGAGTTTTGGTAGCATAAGAAAAAATGGCTGAATGCAATCTCATGCAAAGTGTAAAGTCACAGGATTGTATCTCCTGATAAAATACAGTTGGCTTATTAGAATAATGAATCTCGACAGATTTTGAAGAAAGTACGGCTGGCATTTTTTTTAGCAATTGGTTGTTGCTTATAGAATCGTTATCGTGTGGCAACTCACAAAACGTAAATAATTTAATCTTTTTTATTCCATTAGAACGATCAAGTATTTTCAGTGCGTTGATAATCTGGTCTTCCCTTTTACTGTTAGTATGACCATGCCGTAAAGAAATTCCCACAATTAAATCACTCTGTTTCGGATTTGAAGGCCGGGCTAAATCCATGGTTTGAGGAGCCAGAATGGCTAAATCCGGAGCTAATGCGGTCCTCAAAGACAGATTCCATTTTTGCAGCAAGTCAAATGACCTTTGATCCCGTACCACGATAAAATCGAAGCTGCCAATTACTTCTTTAGCTTCCTTTTCCGTCCTGCTATCTTTGAATGGACCAATAGATACTCCCAGTGCACCAGCGGTGCCTGTAGGATTAGTCTTTCTGAAAGCTCGTAATACTTTGTCGTGCTTTTGTAAAGTACCTGAACTATGAAAAAGGGATCCACCTCCGAAAAGTAATAAATCTTTATTTTCAACAAATTTGCCTGGATACCAGTAGCCTAAAAGTAGCTTTCGCAGACCTGGGATAGCAGATGCCAAATTATAACCAGAAAATCCAGAGACGTTGACTGATTGATCCGCTGAATATTCAGCTAGCGAGTCTTTGTCTGCCAAAAATTTAATGACCGTTTCCGGTCCGTATTTATTATATAAATGATTGACAATCACCATAGTCATTGCATCGTCTCCTGCGTTCATTTTACCATTCCATCCTACAATTCCAATGTTTTTCATTTATTAACGGGGTTTTACAATACTTTTCATAATCAATATACAAAATGCATAAAATAAGATCATAACAATTTTTATTAAAAATACGGATATCAGAATATCAAGATTTCCAGATAAAAGACTATGCATAATAAAATAGCAGCCGGAAAAATATAACACAAACTTCAGGTCCGGATCTTTAATCAGATTGATTGCGGTAAAATATAAACTAACTAAGGCTCCAAAAAAGAAGAGATAAATGAAGAATAAAATATCCACTCCATAAGCCATTAATTCAATTGAAGCAAAAAAACCAAGTGCGCCGGCATAGGAGGAAGTGGTCGGGTCAAATTCTTGTACATAATATCCTACTGCTACTCCCAGAGAAGGAGTATCAGAAATATTTACGAAAGGTACCATGCTTTCTATAATCTTCAGAAAAACTTCTGATGGAGCAAAAGCATTTTGCAGTTTTGCAAATTTCCCCTGAGCACTAAGATTAGAAATCAATTCGTAAACAATTTGACCATCAAGACCATTCATCCGCTGGGTCACACTATTTATCAGACTGATCGAATCAACTTTATCTGCGACGAAAAATATAAAATTTATCGTATCAAAAAACCCTGCTCCTGACGTAATAAAAGAGGATTTCACCGCCATAGAGATAATAAAACTAACCGGCAGCAACAGTATTCCCAAGACAGAAAGAATGGAAAACAATAGTAATGAAATTTTTACTCTTGAATACAGCAGGTACGTTAAATAACTCAAAGCAAAAATCAGAACAAATGTCTTACTACCCGTAATCAGAACGGAAAAAATAAAACCACCAGCCAGAAACAGCAGTATAATTCTGCTACTGTAATTAAGCAGCTTCCTGTACTTTAGAAAATAAACCGCTATAATAATGAACGGTAAATCTCTTGGAATAAACCTGAGAAGAAATGCCAGAGAAGATGTATTTTTCATCCCTTTCAACCCAACGCCAGCTACTAAATGCAGATAAATTTTTATCACTAAAAGTACCAGCAACAGCAGAAAGATCAAATTACGGTAATTCCAAAAATATTCTCCGTGCGTATTATCAATAAAGTATTTTTTTTTACTTTTCGTAACACTGAATAGATAGAAGCCACTTAACATAGCGACGGAACCCGCAACGACTTTAGTCAGTCCCTCGCCGATAATATTCATATCTTTCAGCGGAAAATTATCTTCGTACATATAAAATCCTATATCATACGAAAAAGCAAATGGCCGGATAAAGTAAGCCAGGGTTACTGTTCCCAGCAAAAACATGGCTGGAATATAATAATACTCGTGCTCTTTTAAAGCAAATCTGACAACCAGCGCAATCAGTAAAAACGCCACATACTGGACAGAATAAGCAGGTGCATACACAAATGATAATCCTACTAATAAGAAAAGAATTACAAAATAATAATTATCTAACTCAAATTTCATTAAAAGTATTAACTAAACAACAATTAATTTTTCATTAATTTTTTTCGCGGATATCACGGGTTAGTTCAAATATATACTTATTCCACGCCGGGAGTCTGTTGAACGGATTCGGATTTTTAAGAAGATTCTGTAACTTAAAAGTTAGTAACTCTTTGAGCATAAATTGTTTCAGTAAAATTCCGTTTACCTCTTTTTTTTGAGATGTATAACCAAATCGCTCCGCGAGCGGCTGGGTAATTTTTTCAATCACTGCTACTTGAAGATCTGAAAGCTGGTCTTTCCATTTATGCAAAGACTGAGTAGATATCGGCGAGGCGGCCTTTTTAAAGTGATTCTTACTCCATCCTTCCCGTTCTACTACGGTAAACGAACTACCATCATTTTTTCTTGCTTTTTCCGTATTCAACTCTATTTCTAAAAACGCTCCGATTCGGAGTAACTCTTCCTCAAAATTAGTAATCAATTTTTCGTATTTGACAATATGTACGTTTTTATTATCAGCGATTGTTTCCAATCTTTGCATATACCTCTTCCACCTTTTTGCAGTAAGTGAAACGTAGTTGGATCCGAATGGTACATTAATCAATGAGGCTGCGATGGCCCTTGGATCCCGGACAACACAAACGACCTTGGAGGTCGGGAAATTTTTTAATAAGTAAGGAATGATTTTGTACTGGCCAGGTGTCTTTTCTCCTATTTTGGGTTTACCCTGCTTTTCCCGGTAGACGGTCATCACGATCTCAAAAATGCGATTAAAACTAATAGATTCTTTTTCCCGTATAATTTTTTCTTTTACCTTCTCTTTGGAAATACTAAGTAAGAAAAAACGCTGGCTGTTTAAAAACTTATTTAAAAAAAAATCAAGATGAGCTTCGTTTTTTAAATTTAAAAATTTATACTTTGGCACCCAATAGTTAAAAAACCAAAGCTCCGGCGTAACACAAAGATCAGAAGACGTTGAAAGTATATTACTTAGCAACGTTGTGCCGGAACGAGGTAGACCTACAATAAATAAGGGAGGGTTATTTTTATTCAAAGTAAGATAATTTTCAGACTGGTTTAGGCTTTTTCCGATTCATTTTATTTTTCACTATTTCGGCAATATCAAACAGACTTTGTTCTTTCGTAAAAAATAATCCGGCAAAATATAAAATAAAAAAGGTTGACAAACTTGTTATAACCGTTAAAATTTCGCTTTCTACCGCCAGGAAAGATCTTTGCAGCAGGGTTATTCCAAGAGCAGACAGACCAAAGAATACTATTCTGATGTGAGCGCCCACAAATCTTAAGAACGAACTCTCCAGAATTTTGCAGGAAAACCAGGTATTCAATACCCAGGAAAGAAAAAAAGTAACCAAAACACAGTAAGCAATCGACATCATTCCGTATGGCGCAATCAGCAGTAAACTGGTGATGGTAATCACTCTGGAAACAATATTCAACCGAAACAACAATCCATTTTTATTTTGCGACATAAATACTCCAGACTGGATGGTTCGCAGTGAAATGACAAGTCCAACGATACAGAAGACTCTTAATAGTTTTTCCATTCCAAGCCATTTGGGTCCAAGTACCAAGATAACAAACAGATCAGCGATTCCGAACAAAGCAAAAAAGATAGCTCCATTCACTAATAAAATAGCTTTAGAAGTCTTAGTAAAAATTCTGGAAATCTTCTCTTTTTGTTTTTGGATAAGGGAAAACGAAGGAAAAAGAACTGATACAAATACATTTGAAATATTTGAAACAGGAATCAACACCAGAGCGAAGGCCTGGGAATAAAGACCTAAGGCGTGCTGACCAATTACTTTCCCTACAATTAACTTGTCGACGTTTTTAGACCAGTAATTTAAACTACTGTTTCCCAATAAATTTAAACTAAACACGCCAATTTCCTTGATTGAATTCCACGAGAAAATAATCTGCGGTTTCCAATTTTTAACGGCAAGCCACAACCATAAATTTGAAACCAGGGCAATCAACAACTGGTAAATCACCAACGCCCAGAGTCCCCACTCTTTCCAGCCAAAAAAAATGGCTATAATACTGGCGCTGAAAGTCGCTACGATATTACTCACCGCCAGGATTTTAAACTTTAACGCTTTTTGCAGCAGGACTTTCTGTACAATTGTACAAGCATTAAGAATATAGATCGGAATCTGAGCGTACAGCACATATTCCAATACTGGTGTTTCGTAATAAACAGCTATCTTTCTGGAAAATAAGACTAGTAATATACTGACAACGACAGAGATCGCGACATTGAGCCAGAAGACAGAAGAGTAATCGACCTGGCCTGCGTTTTTTTTTTGAATCAATGCAGCTCCGAATCCGGAATCTGCCAAAATATTTGAAAACGCAATTATAATCAGACTAATATTAAAAACCCCAAAATCTTCCGGGCTTAAAAAAAACCTTGCAAGAATAATGGTCGTAGCCAATCTGCTAATCTGAACCGATATCTGGCTAATAAAAGAGTAGGAAAGACCTTTTATGGTTTTTTCCTTAAAGTCCTTCATCCCGGTCTGGTTTTTCCACCGCTATTTTTTTCGTAGAAAACGCTTCTTTGACATTAATCATTTTGTTTGAACGAATTTTTACCGCCTCTTCTGCGCTTTCCAAGTCTGAGGATCTTACAACAGCCTGAGATCTGGATTTTGCGGAACTCTTGCCTTGAAATATTCCTACCTTAAAGTTTTTGAACTGGTTTCCTTCAACGATAATTTTATCGCCAAAATACATCTCTCCACTTTTATTATGCATTCTGCCCGAAATTTCAACTGCTGTACCACGCGCATCTTCCGTTTCCAGATTATTGTTTCTAAAAACAATATTTTCACCAGGCCCATGAAGTCTGATTCCATAACGAACCTTTACCCCCTTCTTGATCAGAATATTATTCTCTTCGATCACCACATTTTTATTAATAGATAATTTGTTGGCTCTACGGTCAAAAGATACCAGAATTGCAGTAGACCCATCTTCGACATAAGTAATGGTATTTCCCTTTATCAATCCTCCATCAATGCCATTAACCAGAATCCTGCCTCCACAAGAAAAAATAGTGTTATTCAAAACGGAAACATTAAAAAGGTTACGGTGCAATGCTATCGCATCATCCAATGCCCCCTCGATTAAGTTGTTTTCTATCAGAATATTTGAACCCGTCGTAAAACTGATAGCTTGTTCCCCTTTTACTCCTGCCGTTTTCCATCCTCCAGCGGTAAAACTCGAGATGAAATGATTATTTTTTATAACGGCATCACTTATCTTTGCCTGAAAAACAGAAACGGCATCTCCATAATGATCATAAAATTCGCAGTCCTCAACTGTTAAATCCAGCGTTTTTACTGGTTTCCCCAAATATTTTCCTCCCACCAGCAAACAACCTACCATAGGGCGATCGCCGTCTTTTCGGTTGGAATTTCTAAAATTCTGATCAAATTTCAATTTTTTAACCGTGGTATGATTACCGGTGATATTTAAAATGCCAACGCGTGATTTGTACTGTGCGTAAAGATCATTTTTATTTGAAAATTGTAAAATAGATTCCACCCCATCTCCCTTCACCGTAATATAATCCTGGTCAATCAATAGTGGCTCAGAAATAACATAGATTCCTTTTGGAAAATATAATGTATCACCAGTCCGAAGATTTTTTGTTATCTGCAGCAACGCTTCCGTATCATCGGTCTGACCATCGCCTACTACACGCTGAGATTTTACATTGATCAAAATAGGTGGATTATTTCTATGATTATTATCTTTATGAATATTACTGTTGTTTCTACTACTTTCCTTGCTATTTTTACTGCCATGCTTAAGATTGCAGCTACTTTGTAATAGTAGTAATCCTACTATTAGTATACTTAAGAAAGCTGATCCTTTATTTTTAACTATCGCTATTATTATCTTCGAGGGCATCATTAATTATTTTTCGGATTATTACCAACATACTCCCTATAAAACCCCCCAGTAGAATACCCAGCATAACCGCCTTAAAATAGGACTCTTTCGTTGGCGTAATTGGCATTAGCGGGGCATCAATGACCTGAAAAAAAGGAGTAGCATTTTTTAGGGTAAAATCTGCAACTTCCAGATTTTCAATCGCCTTCCCGAACGCTAAACCTAGTATCTTCTGTTGTCGTGCTAATCGATCCGCTTTCAGCCTGGATGTCAGATTGAACAATCCACGGTTCTGGTCATTTGTTTTAGCCAGCTGTAAGTCAATATACTCTAAGCTATTTGCTAATGAATCAACTTTTGACTTTAAATTCGTATAGGTCTGTCTTGGTTTTTCAATATTCTCAGCAATGTAAAATTTACTCAATTCTTCGTACAAAGTTTCCACAAACGAAGAGGATAATTCCTCATTATAACTTTTGATCATCATTTCCAGAATACCCGTTTCTTCGGAATATACGATCTCCATCAATCCTTCAACTCCTCTTTCCTTATTACCCTTAACCTTACTGTAAGTATTTAATAATGCCTTATTCTCTAAGCGGGAGAATTCGGTAAAGCGGTCGTGCTTAAATCTGAAGCCCCCTAGTTTAGGATTTTTTTCCTTCCATAAGTCATCCAGCTTATGTATCGCAATAATATGGTTGGCGTAATAATCATTCTTACCATCCACTTCGGTCTTTTTAAATAATGCTTGCTGAATGATTTTCCTGGATTTCGAAAATTCGGAAATTTTATTCAGGTTATTTTCTCTGCTGGATCCACCGAGTCCAAATTGTCCAAGAACTGAACCTACTCCACTGCTGGTTTCTTTATTATTAATAGTAAAAGTAATTTTACCCGAATACTGGTCAGGAGTATGATATGCACTATACAAAAAATATCCAAGTGCCAGTAAAATCAGTACACCCACAAATATCCAGTATCTAACTATCTCATAAAAAAACGATCTTACCAATAATATCAAGTCCCTTAAGGTAACCTCTTTAATTTCTGATCTATTTTTTTCGTTATGATTCATAAATGCAAATTTCAGTTTCTTTACTTGGTCTTACTAACCTGCTTTAATCTAATCGTTGTACTAATAATACCAACGTCAATACCGCCGTCACCTGCGCAATACTATTCGCCACTACTTTACTCCAGTCTGTATCGCTTTCCTCTGATGGGAGTTTCTCCGGCTTTTCTTTCTTCCGACCGATCTTCACCACCGATCCTTTTTCGACTTTTGGATATTTTTTGAAAAATAAAAAATTCTTCGTCCGCTGAATTTCACCGCTCGGATGTCGTACCGTAATCAGCTTTCGCTTCCCCATTTCACCAACACCCGCAGCGTATTCATCCACGTAATACTTCGCAGATTTACCTTTCGTGTATGGAACTCTGACCATTCCTTTACCAAGAATTCCCTCGTCGTATAATTCGGCTGCTAAAGTGTTCTGTAAATCAATGCCTACTAAATCTTTTTGTTTGGGAATAATAATCATATCTCCCTGCTTTAAAATAACATTTGAATTAGAACTGCTATTCCGCATCGCCTCTTCGAGTTGAAAAATGACGTACCCTTCTTCCTCCTTATTTCTTTCCAATACCGCTCCTTCCACAAAAGCTTCCGTCGTTAATCCTCCTGCCCGCTTAATCACACTGGCAATTTTTTCATTATCATCTAACAGGGCATATGTACCAGGATACTTCACCTCACCTCTCAAGGTAACCAATTGCTGTAACTCAAAATCCGGTACGGACCGAACCACAATTTGGTCAAATGGTTGTAATTCAAAATCGCTACCATCTACTTGATAATTTTCGTTAGTCTCTAAAGTGGCCACTACGGTTTTAGTAGGTTCGTTATTTAAAATTTGTACCCTGAAGACGTCAATTTTATTGGTAGCCGCTGAAATAGTAAACCCGCCCGCCAAAGTTATGACATCCGTTAGCGTTAGAGAGGGGTCGTACGCAAATTCTCCCGCTTCTTTTACAGCTCCATAAATGACTACATTAGATTTTTCTAAATAATCAGACTTGGAATATACCATCAGACGGTCGTTCGCTTTTAGTTCTAAATTATCCGGTGATGTTGCATCGGACAAAGCATTCGCCAGATTAACTCGGATATATTGTAACTCTCGATCATCATTTGGATCAGTACGACGGATATAAGCAAAATCAGTCGCACCAGCCTTAAGACCATCGCTTAGCATAATAGCATCAGCCACCTTAATAGAATTCGCAGGATCATAGCCTATTTCCTTTGGATTTCGTACATGTCCTCCGATTGAAATCATTTCTTTATCGACAAAATCCGTTTGAGATAGTATATTCAAGCGATCACGAGTCGTCAATTCGAAATTATCCGGTGAAGATGGATTGGCTAATACTTCGGCAATATTTACCCGCTCGTAACTGGCCGTTCCATCGACTCGTACTCGTATCAGGTAGGCTACGTCCGTACGTGCACCTCTTGCTAATATGGCTTTTTGTAACATATCCCTTACGCGCATTCCTTTTTCAATTTCATACTCCCCTGGTAGTTCTACGGCACCGTTGATGATAGCAAAATTTTCGTAGGATTTAGGAATGATGGGGATCGTAACAATATCACCATTTAATAAGGTAAAATCGCCACTTCCCCTCATCAATTCACCTAGTTTAACATCAATAATTCTTTCCTCATCATTTTCAAACCGCTTGACCTGAATGATGGTCCGATAGGCATTTTCTTTTAATCCACCCGCATAATCAATCAGGTTTTTTAGTTGCTCGGTAGCTAATAGTTCATATTTTAATGGCCGACGAACAGCTCCTTTTATTTCTACTACTTTTTCAGCAATGGAGACAAAAATTACATCATTATTAGAAAGCTGAAAATCAGCCGCAACGGATGGATTGTTCATAAATTCGTAAATATCCATTTGCTCCGAAGCACCATTTCCTTTAATCAATTTGATATTTCTAACACTTCCCAAATCGGTGGGTCCACCAGCAGCGACCAGGGCATTAAAGGCTGTATTAGTGGCAGGGATGGTAAAGCTTCCAGGATTAAAAACTTCTCCGTAGATATTGACATTAATATTTCGTGCAAAAGCCACCGTAACGGCAAATTCTTCGGGTCGGAAACGGTAATATTGTGAAAACCTACTTTGTAACAGTGTTTTTGCTTTTTCAAAAGAAATACCTTTTAAGGTAATCTTTGACATACCCGTAGGCTTAATAAAACCAGATTGGTTAATTTCATACGTCGCATCTTCCTGAGAAATTCCCCAGATTGAAATATTCACCTTATCTCCAGGCCCAAGAACATACGAGGAGGAAGGCACTACGTCTTCCGATTGACTAAATACTTTTAAGGTTTTATTACGGAAAATTTGTTGTCCGTAAATTCGGGTGGGCGGTAATTCTTCTTGAGTTTGCTCAACTAGTTCTTCCGCAATAGCTTCTGCCACCGTAGCACCATCTTCGACTGCATCTTGAATTTCATCACCGGCGTCTTTGGCAATAGTGGAGGCTTCTTCTTGTACTTTTTCCGCTCCTTTCTCTTCGGCTGCTTCCTCTTTTGCGGCCTGTTTCTCCGCTTCTAGTTCTTTGGCAATTTCTTCCAGAGTGGCTTCCAGTTCAGGTAATTGGCTGGCATTGATATTGTCAATATCGATACCCCGTTGTTCCAATTTGACTCGAACTTCTCCTTCGGTGAGTCCACGTCGTTCCAATTCCCGATCAATGGTGGCCTGATCAATGGGGATGTTATCCAGCTGTTGCCCCATTCCAGTAACGGAACAAAGAAAAACAGCACAAAATATTAATAAAATTCTAAGCATTGAATAAGTATTGTTTTGATAAGGCTTCGCCGTCAGTAAGTCACAGGGACTTAAGGCCTGAATGGCGGGTATTTTTGAAAATATATCTCATAAAAACGTCTGAAACGTTTTATCTTTAATTGGCTCACCTTCTAGGCCGCCGCTTTCTAAATGAAAGCTGCTTACTATAGGTATAAAAAGCATTTTATTTATGCCTAACCCATAAATGGATTATATCAGGGTTTAATACACTGCAAAGTTAGAATTACTCTTTTTGCTTACGCAAATATTTCGAATCTATCTCTACTTCTAGTCCTACCCCAATATTTTCTAATCGAATGATCAGACGCTTTTGCCCTTCGCCTTCAATCAGCTCTCCGTGTAATCCCGTCAATCGACCTCCAATCACTTCAACCTGATCCCCTTTTTTGTAGCCTTCCTCTGCTACCGTAATTTCTGTATTTTCACCCAAGACTCTACGAATCGTATCAATTTCATGTTCAGGAATGGCAATCAGATTCTGGTTAAAATGAACAAAGGCATGAACTTGCTCTGTTTCCAGTACCCGTACATAGTCTGTCTTAGAAATTTTGACAAAGATATAGGAATTTATCAAAGGCAATTCCAGATGTTTTACTTTTCGTTCATAGCGACGGATAACTTTATAAAGGGGTAGATAACTAATAATACCTTTGCTACTGAGTCTTTTATGCACAACTTTTTCCTTCCGAAAACCAGTACGCACGGCAAACCAACGCGCTTCGGTAGCGTGTAAATGATTTTCGGGAGCCAGGCTCTTTTTATCGGTCATAGTTGCACGCATTTTTATATACTTTCTTTGCTCCAAAGTAATAAAGGGGCCGACTGAAATTGGTTCCAATCAATTTTTGCTATTTCTTCCTCTGTATAAACTAAATAGCGTATTTTTCTTTTAACTAATTCTTCTGTTTTAGCAATCAGATTGACTAGATACACTTGATCAATATTACCTACAAAAACCAAATCAATAATCTGACTATTCAGTCCACGGGAAAAATCACCGGCCAAAAAAACCTGTTGGACGTCCCCTAGTCGCTCAATCACGTTTTCTACCACCTGATCTAATCCAACGTACTTTAATATAATATTGTGAATTTCATCAAACAACGGATGTTGCTGATTGGCTTTAAACATCTTCTTGTTTCCTTTGGAGAAGGAATTTAACATCCCTGCTTTTTCTAACTTATTGAGTTCCAATCGAATAGCATTACTGGATTCCCCAAATTCTCCTTCCAACCCACGTAAGTAGGCAGTTGTATTACGGTTCAAAAAGAACTTGAGTAATAACTTAATCCGTGTTTTGGAGGAAATAAGTGTTTCGATCATGAATATATGAAATAATCGTTAATTGAGTAGCAAAACTACTCAAAGTATGTTGTATTACAAACTTTTCAGGCACTTTTTGGGGGAAAGGGCCTTCTGGTGACAAAGTCAAACTTTATGGTAATGGGGAAGAATGGTTGGTTGAGGTGGAGAAGATTATTTAATTTATACTTTAAATAAATTTCCGGCAGCAAAATTACTCAATTTTAAGAAACGGGGGTGGGATTCTTTTTTAAAAAGTATTCACAATACCACTCTTTGAATAACATAATTCCTTCTGCTATTCCCGTATTGGGCTGATAACCAAACTCTTTTTTCAGGTCTTCTACATCTGCGTAGGTTCTTTCGACGTCTCCAGGCTGCATAGGATACATTTTTTTAATCGCTATTTTTCCAAATGCCTTTTCCATCGTTTCTATAAAGGTCAATAAATTAACCGGTTCGCTATTCCCAAGATTATAAATACGGTAATTTTCGTCCTTTTTTTGTGCTACTTTCTGGTGGCGAAACATGGTTTTGAGCACGCCTTCTACAATATCATCAACGTAGGTAAAATCGCGACTTAGATTGCCATTGTTAAAAACTTTGATGGGATCACCGTTCAGAATCGCTTTTGCGAATAACATCGTTGCCATATCTGGTCTGCCCCATGGCCCGTAAACAGTAAAAAACCTCAGTCCTGTAGTGGGTATATTAAATAAATGACTATAAGTATGGGCCATCAATTCATTCGATTTTTTGGTGGCGGCGTAAAGCGAGATTGGATGATCTACATTATCAGTAATTTTAAATGGAACTTCTTTGTTATTTCCATAAATAGAAGAACTACTGGCATAGACGAGGTGCTTTATTTTACTATGCCGACAGGCTTCAAGTAAATTGGCAAATCCAACTACGTTACTATCAATATAGGCTTGTGGCTGGTCAATGCTATAACGGACACCGGCCTGCGCAGCCAGATTAAAAACAATCTCAAAATCTTCTTCTTCAAATAATCGCTGTAGTTCCGTTTTATTAATTAGGTCTAGTTTTAAAAATTTAAATTTTCTACTAACACTACTAACTTCCCGCTTCCCCATCGCTATCTCATAAGGATCAATACCTAGCACCTGTAGTCGATCTAATTTTAATCGTACGTCATAATAGTGATTGAGGTTATCAATTCCGATTACTTCGTGTCCATCGTTGATTAAGCGCTGCGCGAGATGGAAGCCGATAAATCCGGCGGCGCCGGTGACGAGTATTTTCATGGAGTTATAGATTGTTGAATCGCTTCGCTTGTTGAGCCTACCTGCGTGACACAGTCTGGCAAGGTGTTGGAGGTGGGTTTAAAATATTTAAATACTAGTTAGTCTACTCCATTAATCCACTGATCCACTGATCCATATCAAATTTAAAACCTTTAATAACTTTCGATTCCATTTGCTGGCCGCTGGTAAAAAATGGTGACCCGATGTATTTTCCTTTTTTGTCTAAACTGTAAATAATTCCTGCTTGTTTAGCTGGGTCAATCAGCCAATATTCTTTTACGCCCGACTCCTCATATACCGAATATTTATCGCGCATTTCAGTTTTGGTATTTCCTGGTGATAGAATTTCAATAACCAAATCTGGTGCACCGTTACAACCTTGTTTTTCCATCTTCTTTTTATCACATATTACACAGATATCGGGCTGTACTACCGTATCTACCTTTCCTTTTTTTCTAGAAACCGGTAAACGGACATCAAAAGGTGCATGAAATGTTTTACATTTTTTTCCTTTCAAATGAATATACAATGCTCCAAACAATTCAGCAGAAGTAAACTGATGATTTATATTAGGTGCTGGAGACATTTTAAAAATCATGCCCTTTATCAACTCGACTCTTTCCTTAAACCGCCACGTCAAATAATCAGCGTAAGTGTAATAGCCGGATAAATCCAGCTGCTTAAATTTAGTGATCGGTCTTTTTTTAGCTAACTTATTCATACTCTAATATACGAAAAATATAGAAAAAAAGATTACCCTTTGTCCCGTCGCTTAAAGGGATGCGGACTTAAAGGTTTTTCTAAGAATGGATGAGCAGCTGCTTCAGGCAAAACGACCGCTGTGTTACGAATTTGATAAGCTAAATCCAGCGCCGGACGGGTAGTTTCTAACCCAAATCCTTTTCCAGCCAGGATCGCTTCGTAGCTCCGGTTATGTAATTCTGTGAATCCATTACTAAATTCTAATTCCTTGCTATCTACCGTGATAGAACGGTAGGTGCGCTGCCCTTTTTCTTTGACTCCTTCTGGTAATGTATCGTAGTTGATACTTAAAAACCAGTTGACTTTTGCTCGGTCGAATTCCAGTAGTCCGGCGGCCCGATCGTGTCGATGTTGATATACTTTATTCGTTTTACAGGTTCCAAATATCCACCCCAGCATATCAAAAAAATGGATACCAATATTGGTCGCTACCCCACCCGATTTTTCCAGGTCACTTTTCCAACTAGTGTAATACCAGTTACCACGAGAAGTAATATAGGTAAGATCAATATTGTGAATTGTATCAGCGGGCAAGGATGCTACGTATTTTTTCAAAGCTACAATACCATCGTGTAATCGCAATTGCAAAATGTTATAAATCTTCTTTCCGGTTTCTTTTTCAATCTCTAACAAACCATCTAGATTCCAAGGATTTAAGGCAATGGGTTTTTCGCAGATAACGTCCGCTCCATAACGCAACCCAAATCTACAGTGTGCATCGTGTAAATAGTTGGGAGAACAAACCACCACGTAATCAATCTTACTGCCTCTTCTTTTTAGTTTTTCTAAATGACGATCAAACCGTTCAAGTTCAGTAAAAAAAGCTGCATTGGGAAAATAGCTATCCAGAATACCCACCGAATCGTTCGGATCCATTGCCGCTACTAATTCCCCGCCAACCGCCAATATGGCCGCTAGATGTCGGGGGGCAATATAGCCCGCTGCACCAATCAGGGCAAACTTTTTTTTCATTTTAAAAGAAAGACTTAACTTGTTCAGTAATAAACCCTAAAGTTGCTTTGTCTATTTCCGTATGAATAGGCAAGGATAAAACTTGATCGCAAAGTGCTTTGGTCACACTCATATCTCCTACCAGTCGACCTTTACCACGAAAAGCATTTTGTTCATTCAAAGGTACCGGATAATAAATAGCAGAGGCGATTCCTTTTCCTTTTAAAAAGGCTTTTAATTCGTCTCGTCTACCGTCCATTATTCTTAATGTATATTGATGAAAAACGTGGGTAGAGTTTTTATGACGGTGTGGAATCTGAAGGTCAGATACCTCCGCAAACGCCTGATCATAATACGCAGCCACTTTTTGCCGAGCATTAATATAATCTTCGTAATATTTTAACTTAACATCTAACACTGCTGCCTGCATCGCATCTAAGCGAGAATTGACACCGATCATTTCGTGGTGGTACAATTTCGATTGCCCGTGATTAGCAATCATTTTTATTTTTTCAAAAAGTTGATCATCACTCGTAAACAATGCCCCTCCATCTCCGTAAGCCCCTAGGTTTTTAGCGGGAAAAAAGGAGGTCGTTCCAATCTGCCCAATGGTTCCTGCTTTCTGTTTTTTACCACTACTAAACGTATAATCCGATCCCAACGATTGGGCATTGTCTTCTATAATCGTCAACCCATATTCTTCCCCAATTTCTTTAATCCCTTCCATCGGAGCGGTCTGCCCAAAAAGATGCACAGGAACAATCGCTTTGGTATTTACAGAGACCGCCTGCCGAATAATATCCTTGGTTATATTGAAATGATCCGGATCCACATCAGTCATTACCGGTACCATCCCCAGCAATGCAATAACTTCTGCCGTAGCCACATAGGTAAATGAGGGAACAATTACTTCATCACCTGGTTTTAATCCTGCCGCCATCAGCGCAATCTGCAAAGCATCCGTTCCATTAGCACAAGGAACTACGTACTTACAGTCCAGATATTTTCCTAAATTATCCGCAAAGCGTTCAATCACCGGACCACCGATAAAGCGGGTAGAATTGATACATTCTTGAATCGCGATATCAATCTCTGATTTTATTTTATCATACTGGCCACGTAGATCGACCATAGGTATTTTCATTCTTTTTTAGTTGTATTGGTTAATCGGTTGATTAGTTAATCGGTGATCGGTTAATCGGTAATACTGGTTAACTAATCACTAATTAACTGATCTACTAATCACTGATCCACCAATCTACTTCACCACTTCTTTCTTTTGTTTCTCTAAAAATCTAATATAACCATTCAGCATTTTGATGATTGTTTTAGCTTCCATTTTTAATTCGTCTCTGACGGCCAATGATATATAACCACATTCTTTTGCACAATTTAGATGATCTTGAGTCTCCGTTAAAGAACCACGCGCTATTCTACAATACTGTATATTTTCCTGAAAGTGAAAACGACCATGTCCTTCGGCAATATTTGCTGGACACTTTCGGGTACTCCTTACAATTTGATCTACCAATTTATAAGTTTCAGTAGGAGGAAATGTTTTGGCTAATTCAAAAATCTTCTTTCTGTAAATACAGCTCCGCTTATAGATTTCTAACTCTTCAAATGAACGTGAACTCATAGTTTTATTGGTTTGGTGATCGGTTAATTAGTTAATTGGTGATCGGTTAATCAGTTATCGGTTAATTGGTTAATTGGTTAATTGGTTAATCAGTTATTCAGTTATTCAGTTTTACTGGTTAACTAATCACTAATTAACTGATCCACTAATCACTGATCCACTGATCCACCAATCACTAATTAACTGATCCACTAATCCACCGATCAATCAAATCACACATCATAATTCAAACTCGGCGCTAACCACCGCTCCGCTTCTTCCCGGTTAATTCCTTTTCGTCGCGCGTAATCCTCTACCTGATCCAAAGAAATTTGTCCCAATCCAAAATATTTAGATTCCGGATGCGCAAAATACCAGCCGCTGACCGAAGCTGCCGGATACATCGAATAGCTTTCCGTCAACTTGATACCCGTATTTTTTTCCACCTCCAAAATTTCAAATAAGGTGGCCTTCTCCGTATGTTCGGGACAGGCGGGGTAGCCCGGTGCCGGACGAATGCCCTGATACTTTTCCGCCACCATTTCTTCGTTATTCAGTGTTTCCTCTTTTGCATAACCCCAAAATTCTTTTCGTACCCGCTCATGCATTCTTTCGGCGAAAGCCTCGGCTAACCGATCTGCTAAGGCCTTTACCATAATGGCATTATAATCATCCAGGTCTTCTTCATATTTTTTAACCCACTTTTCGATACCGATACCAGTTGTCACTGCGAAGGCTCCTATATAATCTGACAATCCTGTTTCCTCAGGCGCAATAAAATCAGTTAAAGAAAAATTTGATTGCCCTGGTGCTTTTTGTCGTTGCTGGCGCAAGTTTCGCAATACCGCTTTTACTTCTTTACGTTCGTCACTTTCATATAATTCGATATCGTCATCGTTGACGGCATTAGCAGGAAAAATCCCAATAACCCCTTTCGCCGTTAACCAGTTTTCGTCAATTATTCTACGCAAAATGCTCTGGGCATCGTTAAATAGTTTTTTCGCTTCTACGCCCACAATTTCATCTTCAAAAATCTCGGGATAATTACCCCGTAATTGCCAGCTACTAAAGAACGGCGTCCAATCGATATATGCTGCCAGTTCTTCGGTAGAATAGTCATCAAATACTTTCACCCCCGTAAAGGCAGGTTTAAAGGGTGTGAAATTTTCCCAATCCAGTTTTAATTTTCGCTCTCTCGCTTTATTTAAAGTCAAATATTTTTTATTTGATTTTCGATTACCTCGCAAATCTCGAACTCGTACATACTCGTCCCGAATACTTTTTACGTAATCGTCTTTTGTGTCTTTTTCTTTACTCAATAGATTGCTCGCTACTCCGACACAACGCGACGCATCTAAAACGTGGACGGTGATACCACGTTGGTATTTAGGTTCAATTTTTACGGCCGTATGCGTTTTTGAAGTTGTAGCCCCACCGATTAATAGAGGAATATTAAATCCTTCCCGCTCCATTTCCGAAGCAACGTATACCATCTCATCCAGCGAAGGAGTGATCAGTCCACTCAGTCCAATAATATCTACTTTTTCCTCTCTTGCTTTTTTCAAAATTTGCGCACAGGGAACCATGACCCCCATGTCTATAATTTCAAAATTATTACAACCCAAGACAACGCCAACAATATTTTTACCAATATCGTGTACATCTCCTTTTACCGTGGCCATTAATATCTTCCCTTTAGAACTGCTAGCCCCTTTTTCTTTTAGCGCTTCAATAAAAGGAGTTAAATGGGCTACCGCTTTTTTCATTACCCGTGCACTTTTCACAACCTGCGGTAAAAACATTTTTCCGGCACCAAACAGGTCACCGACCACGTTCATACCATTCATCAAATGCCCTTCAATCACGTGAATAGGTGCTTCGGCCTCCAGACGAGCTTCCTCGGCATCTTCTTCAATAAATTCGGTAATCCCGCGTACTAGAGAATGCGTGATTCTTTCTTGTAAAGTTCCTTCTCGCCAGGTTAAATCCTTTTGAACCACACGTCCACCTCCTTTTACCCGCTCAGCGTAATCCGTCAGGGCTTCGGTCGCATTTTCATTACGATTAAATAAAACGTCTTCCACTAAAATCAATAATTCTTTTGGAATCTCTTCGTAAATTTCTACCATCCCCGCGTTGACAATTCCCATGTCCATGCCTGCTTGAATAGCGTGGTACAAAAATGCTGAATGCATCGCTTCCCGTACCGCATTATTTCCCCGAAAAGAAAAAGAAATATTACTGACACCACCACTTACCTTTGCACCGGGACAAAGTTTTTTAATCTGTCGGGTCGCTTCGATAAAATTGATCGCGTATTCGTTGTGTTCTTCGATTCCCGTTGCCACCGCAAAAATATTGGGATCAAAAATAATATCACTGGCCCGGAAGCCAACCTCGTCCACCAAAATATCATAAGCTCGTTTACAAATTTCTACTTTCCGCTCCGTCGTATCCGCTTGTCCCTCTTCGTCGAAAGCCATGACTACGGCGGCGGCTCCATATCGCTTCACCAGAGTAGCTTGCTTTTTAAATTGTTCCACTCCTTCCTTCATCGAAATAGAGTTGACCACCGACTTACCCTGAACACATTTTAGTCCTGCTTCAATGACCTCCCACTTGGAAGAGTCAATCATGATGGGCAATTTGGCGATATCCGGTTCCGACATAATTAAGTGGAGAAAATCGACCATTGCTTTTTTAGAGTCCAGCAATCCTTCGTCCATGTTAACGTCGATGATTTGCGCACCACCTTCTACCTGTTGTTGGGCTACAGAAACCGCTTCCGCAAAATCTCCGGACTTGATCAGGCGGGCAAATTTACGGGAACCGGTAACGTTTGTTCGTTCTCCGACGTTGACAAAATTAGTTCCGGGCCGCATAACCAAAGGTTCCAATCCGCTAAGTTGGGTGTAGGAACTCGCTTCAGGGATGACTCGTGGTTTTACTCCTTCGACTCCTTCGGCCATGGCTTTAATATGATCTGGCGTCGTACCGCAACATCCGCCAATAATATTGACAAAATTACTTTCGGCGAACTCCCGAATGAAGTCCCGCATCTCTTTGGGTTCCTGATCATACTCTCCAAATTCGTTGGGCAGTCCAGCATTTGGATAAGCGCTGATATGACAGTTGGCAATTTTAGAAAGCGACTCAATGTGCGGTCGCATTTCTTTGGCGCCCAGGGCACAGTTAAAGCCAATGGAAAAGAGTTCAATATGACTCATCGAAATCCAGAATGCTTCGGCAGTTTGTCCAGACAGCGTACGTCCACTGGCATCCGTAATCGTCCCCGAAATCATAATCGGTAATTTTTCACCCCGTTCTTCGAATAACTGATCAATAGCAAATAAAGCAGCTTTGGCGTTTAAGGTATCAAAAATGGTCTCCACTAAAAAAAGATCAGCGCCACCGTCCATCAAGCCTCGTGCTTGCTCGTGGTAGGCCTCTACCAATTCGTCAAAAGTAACGGCCCGGTATCCGGGATTATTGACATCCGGAGAAATAGAAGCGGTTCGATTGGTCGGTCCAAAGGCACCAGCAACGAAGCGGGGTTTATTCGGATTTTTGGTAGTATACTCCTGTGCCGCTTTTTTGGCAATTTTAGCAGATTCCAGGTTCATTTCGTAAGCTAGCTCCTGCATATCATAATCTGCCTGTGCGATGGTAGTACTACTGAAGGTATTCGTTTCAATAATATCCGCTCCGGCATCTAAATAAGCTTTATGTATTGCCTCAATCACGTGGGGCTGAGTAATAGATAAAAGGTCATTATTACCTTGCACATCTTTATGGAAATCAGCAAAGCGTTCGCTTCGGTAGTCTTTTTCTTCCAGGCGATATTCTTGAATCATGGTCCCCATCGCACCGTCTAAGACTAGGATGTTCTTTTTCGCTGCTTCTTGTATAGTCATTTTCATCTATTTAAATTACAATCTCCAGTAAGTAACATTTTCCATTAAGTCTTTATCATAAATACCTTTGATATCAAAAAGGATGACTTCACCATTGGATAATTTTTTAAAATAATTCAGTTCTAGTTTTTGGTATTTCTCGTGCCCCACTGTAACCATGATAGCATCATATTTCCCGAGTGGCTGATCCAGTAAAGTGATCCCGTATTCGTGCGCCACCTCGTTGGGATTGGCCACAGGATCCACCACATGTACATTGAGAGAATATTCCATTAGTTCCTTAACCAAATCCACCACTTTAGAGTTGCGGATATCAGCGACATTTTCTTTAAAAGTAATTCCTAAAACCAATACCTTACATGCTCCTGGATTTTTACCGGTCTCAATTAGTGTTTTTACCAGTTTTTTTACAATAAAATGAGGAATATTATCATTCACCCGACGTCCGGCTGCAATCACTTGTGGATCAACCCCCAGTTGTTTGGCCTTGTGCATTAAATAAAACGGGTCTACACTGATACAATGTCCTCCAACGAGTCCAGGATGATATTTGTGAAAGTTCCATTTTGTTCCGGCTGCAGCCAGGACCGCTTTGGTGTCAATATTCATTTTATCGAAAATCATACTCAGCTCGTTCATCAACGAGATATTGATATCCCGCTGGGTATTTTCGATCACTTTAGCGGCCTCTGCTACTTTGATAGATTCCGTCTCATGGACACCCGCAGTGATGATATGATTATAAATGGCACTGATCTGTTCCAACGCTTCGGCATCATTTCCAGAGACTATTTTTAGAATAGTAGTTAGTGTTTTTATCTTATCGCCGGGAACAATCCGTTCCGGGGAGTAACCGAATTTAAAGTCGGCCCCTGCCGTTAAACCGGAGTTTTTTTCTACCACGGGAATACAGTCTTCTTCGGTACACCCTGGATAAACCGTACTTTCAAAAACGACATAATCTCCTTTTTTAATGACTTGCCCTACCGTTTCAGAAACTCTTAATAATGGATCTAAGTTAGGAACCTGATGTTCGTCAATATCAGTTGGAACGGCAACGATAAAAAAGTGCGCTTCTCTTAAAACCTCCAAATCATCGGTAAACTGAATATTTTTATTTTGAAAAGCAGAATTATCCAACTCTTTAGATGGGTCAACACCATTTTGCATTTGTTTGATACGTTCACTGTTAATATCAAAACCAATGACCTCAAAATCTTTAGCAAATTCCAGCGCAATCGGCAAGCCTACATAGCCTAATCCAACCACTCCAATCTTTTTTTCCTTAGCTAATAGCGCTTTATACATAAATTTAACTAGTTAAAAATCTAAATTTCGATTCGCAAAGTTTAAACGAATTCCTCCTCCAAAATAACTAGTGGTCAAATCAAGGCTATTTCGTTCCGAATTTTTGTTGCGGTAAAAATAGTGAAAATCAAAGTTTAGATTATGCCGTAGTTCGTAACTAATATCAAAACCACCAATTAAGGTTTTTGTTTTTATTCCCTGACCGTTTTCATTCCCAAAATCCATTACTCTGGTAGTATTTTGGATCAATAAATCTCCTCCCCAGTTTTGGTTACGTGGATCTTCCCCGTAAACCATATAAATCATCCTTGGTTTTATTAACCATTTTTTGCCAGCCTGGTAGCGAAGACGAAAAACTATCTCTCTGAAATTAGCTCCTAAAGGATGCGCTAGCGGTTGATTATAGTGGGTATAACTAGAAGAGCTGTCTCGGTGTGTATACGTGTAAGGCCGAGCTGAATTATATTCGATTTGTCCATCTAAGTGGTCAATTCCCAGCATATTAATATATTTTACCCCTAGCTGAATACCATATTTATTGGCCCACCAGCCGCGTTTTTCCACAAAGAGTTCGTTAAATTTAAATTCATCAAGTATCAGCTGACCATAGAGTTGAAAGTGATTAAGGAGATTCCATTTAAAATTAGTTCCTATAAAGGCATTATCCGGACTCCCCAAGGCACCTTCAACGGTTCGATACAAAATAATCGGGTTAAGATATTGAAGTTCAAAATTATTATTTCGGTTAAAAATCACTGCTTCGAAGAAACCAACATTCAGGTTTTTGGTTAGGTTATAACTCAAATGATGCATCGCAGTATATTTCTTTGGGATTAACTGATTGCCCGGTAAATTGCGTGCTCCCAAAGAATTGAGTTCAGCAAACAAACTCTGATAATGAAATTTCCAGATCCGTGCATTTAGCTTTAAATACAGATAATTGTTCCCGAAATCTGATAAAAACATAGAACGATATCCATCACCAATAAAATTTCGCCCGTGCCCAAACTGGGCATATACATGCTTTGAAATATTAAATCCTATGTATCCTTGAGCGAGTAAAAAGTCATGAGCATCGGTTACATTTATTATTCTACTATTATAATTTTTAAAAAATCCTGCACCGGGCACTGCCTTATCCTCAGCAATTTGATCCCTTACATAATTCGCAAACCTGGCTTGTGATTCTAAGATACTGGTATGAAAAAATACTTTACTATCAATTCCTCCTCGTATTTCTATACCTCTCTGATTGAGAAATAAAAAATCGTCGTCCTTGGTAGCAAAAGCTTTTCCATTAATAATTGGATTAACTCGAAGGTAAAAACTTTCTCGATCCAATTCCCAAAAATTAGCAGGCGTTTTATAGAAGTGCTTTAATATTGGTTTTTTACTTAGAAAGTAATAAGGACTCTCTTCGTTTTCACTAACCGTTTTGTCTTTAATGGTATAAAAAGTTTTGCTACTATCTGTATATATTTTTTCCGGCTCAACATCATATTGAATGGTATTTCCTCTGATAAACGCTTCGTTATTATCTCGGTAGATATAGAATAAATCCCTTCGGTCTTTGATACTAAGTATTGTCCTGGCAGTATCTACCTGCAATGCAAAATTCACCACATCCTCTCTCAGGTGATATTTGAGGGAGGAATGAAAATCAGGTACTAAGCCTGTTTTAATTTCCAGCCGATCCATAATATGATATGCCTCATTCCCCAACGGCAATCCAGTTTTCTGACCCAACAGAGGATTCATAATACTTAAAAAACATAAAAGTAGTAGTATTCTCATTTATTTTAATTTTGTAAAATTAGACTTTCGAACACATGGATTTCTGGCGCTTTTATATGGATATTTGAACTCAAAAAAATTCAGCAGAGAACAAAGTTACCAAACTTATTCTTACTAATATTCGAGATACTTTGCTATTTCATATAAAATAGAGACCTTTGTACCTCAAAATTTAGAAACTATGATTAAAGAATCTAGAAGTAGAAGCATCCTGAAAGCGATTTCTTGGAGATTCATCGCCAGTGCTACTACCTTCACTTTGGCTCACTTAATTATAGTAATTCTGAATGTGACGACGTGCTAGAACATCATCTATGGTAGCCATCGCAGAACCCTTAATCAAACCGGTTATTTATTATTATTATTCTCACGAAAGAGCTTACAACTGGCTACACATGGCACCATCAAAAAAATGTTGATAAAGGAGTCGAAATTGAAAAACAATTTCTATCTCTACTAAAATTAAACAAAATATAATTTGAAAAATCATATACATCCTATTTTTGATCGCCTGCTTACAAAGGCAGATCGGGAGCAACGCCTGCAACAGCGTAGTAAAGTATTGTGGCTAACGGGACTCTCTGGCAGCGGCAAAAGTACCATCGCAGAAGCTTTAGAGCGTAAATTACACAACAGCGGATATTTTGCCCAGGTACTTGATGGCGATAATATTCGTTCTGGTATCAATAGTAACCTCGGCTTTTCACTGGAAGACCGGCAGGAAAATATCCGCCGAATTGCTGAAATTGGCAAGCTATATCTTAACAGTGGAGTTATTACTTTAAATTCTTTTATTAGCCCTACCGTAGAAATTCGTAATTTTGCCAAAGAAATTATCGGAGCGGAAGATTTTATCGAAATTTATATCAACGCTCCAATCGAAGTTTGTGAGCAAAGAGACGTTAAGGGCCTTTACCAAAAGGCCCGTAAAGGCATCATTAAAGGTTTTACTGGTATTGATTCTCCTTACGAACCTCCAATTAACCCGGCCATCGAAATAAAAACTGATCAACTTTCCCTAGAGGAGAGCGTTGAACAGATTTTCAATTATGTAAATCCCATTTTAAAATATAAAGAATAATAATGGATTATCAACTTAACCACCTCAAAGAACTCGAATCTGAGTCTATTTTCATCCTTCGGGAAGTAGCTTCACAATTTGAAAACCCAGTACTCATGTTTTCCGGAGGCAAGGATTCTATCCTTATGGTTTATCTGGCCCAAAAGGCCTTTTATCCCGGAAAAATTCCCTTTCCACTACTACATATTGACACGGGTCATAATTTTGATGAAACGATCGCTTACCGCGATGCACTGGTTAAGAAAACAGGCGCCAGACTTATCGTAGGTTCGGTACAGGAAGCTATCGACAAAGGAATGGTCGTAGAAGAAAAAGGGGTAAATGCCAGCCGAAACGGACTACAAACGGTCGCGTTACTGGAAGCTCTCGAAAAAGGAAAGTATGATGCAGCTCTTGGTGGTGCCCGTCGGGACGAAGAAAAAGCGCGGGCAAAAGAACGCTTTTTCTCTCACCGGGACGAATTCGGACAATGGGATCCAAAAAATCAACGTCCTGAGCTCTGGAATCTCTTTAACGCTAAGAAGCAATACGGCGAACACTTCCGGGTTTTCCCCATCAGTAACTGGACAGAATTAGATGTCTGGCAATATCTGGCGATGGAAAAAGTAGAACTACCTAGCCTCTACTACGCTCACAAAAGAGATGTTTTTGAACGGGATGGTGTACTACTCGCCGATTGTGACTTTATCCAGAAAAAACCTGGTGAAGTAGTCAAAAATATGATGGTCCGTTGTCGTACCATCGGAGATATGACTTGCACCGGAGTCTGGCCTTCGAATGCGACCACTACCGAAGATATTATCGAAGAGGTAGCTACCACCCGAATGACAGAGCGGGGAGGAAGAACGGATGATAAGCGAAGTGAAACAGCGATGGAGGATCGGAAGAAGAAAGGATACTTTTAGAGTTATGTCAGTTGGCCTGTTAGCTTTTGGCTAGTTGGCCCTCTTCTATCATAAATAAGGTAGCATCCTCTATATTTAAAATTCAACAATAAGAACAGCTATCGATTAATTTAACTGATCAAAATTAAAAATCGCCAATAGTTATTAGTAAGTAAAAAATCTGCTTTAGATACGATAGAAGAGCAGCCAACAAGCTAATAACCAACAGGCCAACAAGCTTTAAAACATGGATTACCAATCTTCAGAACTATGCCGCTTTACCACTGCTGGTAGCGTCGACGACGGAAAAAGTACCCTCATCGGACGAATGCTTTATGATTCCAAATCGATCTTTCAGGATCAAATGGAACAAATTGAAGCCAGTAGCCTCAGACGAGGGGAAAGTGAAGTAAACCTCGCCTTATTAACGGACGGACTAAAGTCGGAGCGTGAACAAGGGATTACCATCGACGTTGCGTACCGTTACTTCGCAACGCCCAAAAGGAAATTTATTATTGCGGATACACCGGGTCATATTCAGTATACGCGTAACATGGTAACGGGTGCTTCGACGGCTAACGTAGCCCTCGTACTGGTAGACGCACGTAATGGCGTAGTTGAGCAGACTCGCCGCCACGCAATTATCGCCTCGCTTTTACAAATTCCTCACTTAGTCGTTTGTATTAACAAGATGGATCTGGTAGATTATAGCGAAGATGTTTATGAAGGCATCAAGGAAGATTTCGAAAAATTTGCCGCTAAACTGGACGTAAAGGATGTGCATTTTATTCCTATTTCTGCCCTCAAAGGCGACAATGTAGTTCACCGTTCAGAAAAAATGGACTGGTACGATGGTTCTACCCTCATGTACTATCTGGAGAATGTTCACATTGCGAGTGATTATAATTTTATTGATCCTAGATTTCCGGTACAATATGTTGTTCGCCCCAATACCGATGAGCACCACGATTACCGTGGCTACGCTGGTCGGGTAGCAGGAGGAATCATGAAAAAAGGAGATGATATCATTGTTCTACCTTCTGGCTTTACTTCAAAAATTAAAAAGATTGACAGTTTTGACGGAGAATTGGAAGAAGCTTTCCCTCCGATGTCCGTAACGGTTCTCCTGGAAGATAATATTGATATCAGTCGGGGAGATATGATCGTACGGGTAAATAATCAACCAGAAGTTACTCAGGATATGGATATTATGATTAGCTGGTTTAACGAACGACCACTGATTTCTAACGGCAAATATACCATCATGCACACTACGCAAGAAGCACGTTGTATGATTAAGGACATTAAATACCGATTGGACATCAATACCTTGCACCGGGATCTTGAAAATAAAGAAATCAAGATGAATGATATTGGCCGGGTTACGTTAAGAATCACAAAACCGCTATTCGTCGATGCTTATCGCAAAAATCGAATTACAGGTAGCGTTATTCTGGTCGATGAAGGTACCAACGAGACCGTTGGCGCAGGAATGATTATCTGATTTTAACAGAGACATAACTACCTCATAGAAGGTTGGAAGCGTGCCTGGATTTTGAAAAAAATTCGGGCACGCTTCTTTTATGGTAGTTATACAAATTTTAAGATAACAACTATCCTAAGTACATTTTGGATAGATTACACAGTCTACTAAATTACTGTAGTATAATCTCTTTTTCTTCGACCATCTTGCGGATATTGATCAACGCATAACGCATTCTCCCCAGCGCCGTGTTGATACTTACTCTGGTTAGTTGAGCAATTTCTTTGAAACTCATATCAGCGTAATGTCTTAAAATAACTACTTCACGCTGCTCCGGAGGAAGCATATCCACTAGTTTGCGCACTTTATCGTGGGTCTGACTACGAATAATCATCTGTTCGGCATTATCTTCTTTAACTGGCAATACATCAAAAATATCAAAAGCTTCCGTAGGAGTTACTTTCGGACGACGCTTGGAACGTCGGAAGTAATCCACACACATATTGTAAGAAATACGCATCGCCCACTGAACAAACTTGCCCTCGTGGTTGTATTTACCTTTTCGTAAGGTGTCAATAATTTTGATAAATACTTCCTGGAATATATCTTCGGCCAAAGCGTGATCTTTGACAAATAAATAAATGGAAGTGTAGATTTTTTGCTTGTGTCTTACCAGTAATACTTCAAATGCGCGGTCATTCCCACTAATATACTGGTTGATCAACTCCTGATCGCTGAGCTTGGTAACTTGCATAACTATATTTTTTTCGATAAATGAAAACTAAAATAAAGTGTAGAAGTTACTATGCTATAGACAAAATTTTTGATGAGAAAATAAAATTCTGGTTATTCTAAACCAATTATAAGACCAAATTATACCTTTTTCTAATTGTTTGCCCGATTTAAAAGGCCGTTAACATAAAATTAACTGATTTTTTTCAGAACAATTATAATAATAGGCTTAAACAATTTCGTTTTAATAGATGGCTTTTCAGAAAGATAAAATATTTCTATAAAATATCTCCAAAAAATCTTTTTTTTCAACTATTTTTAACTCAAAATGTTTTAAATTTACCGCGTTAAAGTAAAATAACACCGCTTACCTTATTAAAGACACAATTATTCTGCCATTCCCCTACTTTGACTGATAAAATGCTTAAAAGTTACAGAGTACTGAAATAAAAACATACTATGCCTGTTAAAAAATCTCCTGCTAAAAAAAAATCTCCTTCCGGAATTCTTGCAAAACCCCGAAGACAAGAAATAAGTCAGTTCATTGAAATTAAAGGAGCTAACGGGAATAACCTCAAAAATGTCTCCCTGACCATTCCTCGTAATAAACTGGTCGTGGTAACCGGCGTCTCCGGATCAGGAAAGTCCTCCATTACAATGGATACCCTCTATGCTGAGGGACAGCGACGCTACGTCGAGAGCCTTTCTTCTTACGCCCGACAGTTTTTGATGCGAATGAAAAAGCCGGATGTGGATTATATCAAAGGTATTTGTCCCGCCATTGCCATCGAACAAAAAGTTAGTACACGCAACGCCCGCTCAACCGTCGGATCACTAACCGAAATTTATGACTATCTAAGACTTCTTTACGCCCGGATTGGAAAAACCTACTCTCCTATTTCTGGGAACCTGGTCAAACGACACGAAGTTGCCGATGTAGTAGACTATATTAACTCCTTTAAAAAAGGGACCAAAGCTCAACTCTTTATTCCTCTACAAAAAAAATATCTGGAACGAACGCTAAAAAAAGAGTTGGAACTCCTGATGCAAAAAGGATTTACCCGAATTTTCTTCGACGATACGTTGCACCAGATTCAGGATGTGTTGGAAGAAAAAAAATTGGATTTAAAAAAGACGGTGGAACAATTTCAAGCCAGAGATATTCTGGTACTCATTGACCGTTTCGTGGTCGATGCCAAAGAAGAAGAAAATAATAAACGAATCGCCGACTCCGTCCTGACCGCTTTCTACGAAAGTGAGGGAGATGCCATTGTCGATATTATAGGCAAAAAAACAACAGCCTTTAACAATCGGTTTGAACTGGATGGAATGACTTTTTTAGATCCCACTCCACAGTTATTCAATTTTAATAATTCATTTGGAGCTTGCCGAACCTGTGAGGGTTTCGGTCGGGTAATGGGTATTGATGAAAACAAAGTAATTCCGAATTCGTCCTTATCCGTCTACGATGGTGCCGTGGCTTGCTGGCGGGGTGAAAAAGGACAGATGTGGCTCAATCAATTATTAAAAAATGCGCACCATTTTGATTTTCCGGTCCACACCGCCTACGCGGAATTATCTAAACCTCAGAAAAAATTATTATGGAAAGGGAATAGCTACTTCGACGGGATTCACGCTTACTTTTCAGAACTACAGGAAAAAATGTACAAAATTCAGAATCGGGTGATGCTGGCTCGCTACCGGGGTCGTACGAGCTGTACCGATTGTGAAGGTACCCGCCTCCGTCCGGAAAGTACGTACATAAAAATTGAAGGTACTCCAATTACCGATCTGGTGGAATTACCGATCGATGAATTACTTCTTTTCTTTAAAGAATTAAAATTAAACGATCACGACAGTACCATTGCAAAACGTCTCTTGCTGGAAGTAAATAATCGACTGGAATTCATGCAAAACGTGGGCTTAAATTACCTGACACTCAACCGGGTTTCTGCAACCCTCAGTGGTGGCGAAACACAACGGATCAACCTTACCAGAACCCTCGGTAGTAATCTGACTAGTAGTATGTATATTCTGGACGAACCCAGCGTAGGGCTGCATCCCCGCGATACAGGTCGGCTCGTCACCGTCTTAAAAAGATTAAGAGATTTGGGTAACACAGTGATCGTAGTAGAACACGAAGAGGATATTATAAAAAATGCAGACTACCTCATTGATATGGGTCCCAAAGCAGGTATTCACGGTGGGGAAGTTGTATTTGCCGGAAATTACGAACGGATTCACACAGAAGAACCCGATAGCCTGACGGCCGCTTATATGAGTAATCGAATGCGGATTCCCATTCCAGAAAAAAGAAGAAAGGGCAACGGTAAAATTGAAATTAAAGGAGCACGCCAACACAACCTCAAAGACATTGATGTTACCTTTCCACTGAATACACTCACCGTGGTCAGCGGGGTATCTGGTAGTGGTAAAACGACTTTGGTAAAAAGTATTTTATTCCCCGGTCTTAAAAAAATATTGGGAGAACCTTATACCACTGCTCCCGGAAACCACGATAAAATTACGGGGGATTTAAATAAGATTACCAAGATCGAAATGATTAATCAAAATCCCATTGGAAAATCTTCCCGTTCCAATCCGGTCACCTACGTCAAAGCTTACGATGCGATTAGAAACTTGATGGCTACTCAGCAATTGTCAAAAATCAGAGGGTATAAACCAAAACATTTTTCTTTTAATGTAGAAGGTGGACGCTGTGAAACTTGTACAGGAGAAGGCGAACAAGTAGTAGAGATGCAATTTTTAGCAGACGTGCGTTTACAATGCGAAGATTGCTACGGAAAACGTTTTAAATCAGAGGTATTAGAAGTTAATTATAAAGGTAAAAATATTTTTGAAATACTGGACCTCAGTATTGAAGAAGCTATTGATTTCTTTGCCGACAATAAAGAGGTGGTCAAAAAAATTACGCCACTTAACGATGTCGGACTCGGGTATATTAAATTAGGGCAATCTTCGAGTACGCTCTCAGGCGGTGAAGCACAGCGAGTCAAACTAGCTTCCTTTTTAAATAAAGAAAATACTAAAGAAAAAATCCTTTTTATTTTTGACGAACCAACTACAGGTCTACATTTTCATGATATTCGTAAGCTCCTGGATGCATTAAATGCACTCGTCGATAAAGGACACACCGTTCTTGTAGTTGAACATAATATGGAAGTGATTAAAAGTGCCGACTGGCTAATAGATTTAGGGCCAAACGGTGGTAAACTCGGAGGAAATCTCGTCTATCAGGGAACACCCGAAGGTATTCTAAAAGTAAAAAAATCTCATACCGGACATTTTTTGAAAGAGAAACTCTAAGGAGATTAGGATTAGAATGATTATCCTGAAGATCTTACTAAAGACAAAGAATCTTGAAAATAGAAGCCTCATCAATAAAAGAGCAAATTCTAATTCACATTTACATTCTAATTGACGATCAGTTTCCAATGACTAAAAAAGCAATTGCTGCCAGGACACCACCGATGATCGGTCCAACTACTGGAATCCATGCGTATCCCCAGTCGCTGCCGCCCTTGTTTTTGATTGGTAAAATAGCGTGCATGATTCGAGGACCTAAGTCTCGGGCAGGATTAATGGCATAACCCGTTGTGCTTCCCAATGACATACCAATGGCTAGTACGACCAATGCGACGGGTAGTGCATCTAATGATCCCAATGAAGCCTCTGCATCCCCTACCTTAGCACCACTAATATAAAAAACGGCAAAGACCAAAACAAAGGTTCCGATAATTTCTGAGATTAGATTATCGATGGTACTTTTTATCGCTGGTCCAGTACTGTGAACTGCTAAGATTAAATCCGGATCTTTGGTTAAGGCAAAATGAGGTCGATAGTGCACCCAAACCAAAAAACTACCCAATGCAGCTCCTAAAAGTTGAGCGCTTAAATAAATCGGGATCAGAGCTATCTCTACTTTACCCGCTACCGCCAGACCGATCGTTACCGCAGGATTAATGTGCGCTCCGCTATAAGGGGCCACGATAAATACAGCCACAAAAACAGCAACGGCCCACCCGATGGTAATCAACACCCACCCTGTACCTTTTCCTTTAGAATTTTCCAAAAGGTCGGTAGCAACGACCCCATTCCCTAAAAGAATAAGGATGGCAGTTCCGATTAACTCAGCGACAAATATGGACATAGTTTTATGGTTTTTAGTTATATACTATTTTTAGTAAAAACAGATGCTACAGCTTAGAGAAGCTTTTTTATCTAAAGGTAAAAAAAAAACCGTTCTGAAGAGAATACTCCAAAACGATTTTAATATTATTTATCCAAGAAAATTATTCGATGTTATCTACCGGCACAAAAACTCACAGCTATATTATCCTTACGATAAAAAGCAACTCCGTCTGGAGCACCATTCTGAATAGCCGGAATATCAATAAATACGGCTCCAAAGCCCCTTCCTTCGTCTGGAATAGTTCTTCCCCTCAGGGAGATTTCAGCCCCACTAGGCTGATTAGTGTCACCATCATAAAGATACAAACAATAGTTGCTCAGATCCAATCCTGCTGGTCCAGCAATTTCTATTCCTTCATCTATATCTCCTCTAGGTCCCTCATTATTGTAATGAATTTCATTAATCCACGGAGTATTTGGAGTAGTTGTATTTGAAATAGTCTGCCCAACATTAATAAAGCCTGAAGAGGCATTAGTTGAACCGGTCCAAAAGAAGCCATGCCCCGCTGCCCCACTACCTCCGTCCGTTAATTGTAAGGAAGTTCCAAGAGGAGCAGCCGGCTCTTCATCGACAAGAATATCTATGGATGTCAGACCATCTGCGACTCCACCATCTGCCGTAACGACTCCTTCCCACGATAAAAAATCAATAATTGTCAACTCATTTACAATTGGATCACACATTCCGGCATCACTATTTCTGCCATCAAACCCAAAATCATAGCTACTAGCCGCACCCCCCGTGCTACCACATGCACCCGTAGTAATTTCCAGATCGCCCTGGGTAGGACAACTACAAGTTGATGGATTAAGCGAGAGCGGCTCGTTTCCGGTCATAGTACAAAAAGAGTGCGAAGCACCGGCAGAAGCGCAAACAACGGTGGTCTCCTTGAGAGATACTTGAAATGGATTGTCCACGTAATCAATTGGATTATTTGGATCATCACCGTCCGTAAATCCAAGACCAAAAGTTCCACACGAACCTGCAGGCAAGGTGGTAGTTGTACCATCTTTTGAGCTAATGATAGCTCCTTCTAAAATAAAGTTATAGTCGTAAAAACCTGAACCAGTATCTACCCTGTCCAGTTTGATTGGTCCAGTTAATTCAAAAGCATATCCATTGATCGTTATTCCCATCACAGGTGGTACAACGATCTCAAAAGTATCAGTAGGGTCAGCATCTTGCCCCAATGGAGCATTAAAGGTAATGGGAACCATACCGTTGTAAATAATTCCTGCACTATTGCAGTTAACAAAATCCAAGGTCAACACCTTTGGATAGGTTGTCGTATTATCTACACTACTATCCGGACAATCCCGCGTATCTCCCAATTCCGCTAAAAAATACAGTTGTGGTTTTGTGATCGCTTCCTGTATTCCAGTTGAGATCAATTGGAAAAGTGCTAAGTAGGTATCGGTAATACGCTCGTGAAAAGGAGCAGAAAAACTTTCATCTTTTTTTAGATTTAAATCAGGCTCTTTTTCACAGCCTGAAAGCAGAAAAATAATGAATAAGACCACAAAGGTCTTTAATAAATGCCGCATGGTATTTACAAATTGAAAGGGTTAAAAATTGTTTTTTTGAGCTCTTCACGAAAGGTAAGAGGATATACTAATACTTGAGCTCTTCACAAAAGGTAAGGAGATAGGTTATCAAGGTTAAGGCTCTTGACAAAAGGTAAGAGGAAACAATGAGAAGTTAAATTGGAATTTGGGAATTTGGCTGATAGGGATGGTTTGGATACGTAGCTAAAAATAAAAAGTTATATCTGCATTCTTAAAAATCACAAATATACAATATATTTTTAATATTAATATCCGTTTTTTAGTGCCTGATAGGAAGATTTTTGCGGATTCCAAGGGTCTCGGTAAGATGCTTTAAAGAAAAACTCTTTAAAGTAGGCAAGGGTACGGCAAAAGCGTAAAAAGAAGGCGACATAAAATACCATTAATGGAACGTACCACCAAAGCACCCGCTCTTCTTCAGAGCGTTCCGACCACAAAGACAAAGACAACTGCTGCATGAATCCAGCAATCATATATAAGGCTAGATTCATCGGGATAAGAAACCAAATCCAAGAAGAAAAATTAACCATCATATCAATAATGTAGATATACCATTTGATATCCAAAACAAAATTATAGAATACATTTTCTACGAATCCCAGGAAGGTTCCCCACCGCCAGTTTTTATGTGGCAGAAAAACGTCAAGGTGTTTTCGTAGTCGAAAACGCACCAGCGATCTGCTCCAGCGCAGGCGTTGTTTCCACAGTACTTTAAATTTGGTGGGTACCGCGGTCAGACAAATGGCGGTTGGTTCGAAGTGAATTTTATACCCTGATTTTCGCAGTTTGACGGTGATGTCTCCATCTAGTCCGGGGCCTATATCCCAGACACCGACTTTTTTCAACGCGTCCATCCGAAAGGCGCCAAAGGCACCAGAGATGATTCGGTAAATACCCAAATACGAGGTTACAATTCGGCCCACAGAAATACTTTTGAGATATTCGATAGATTGTAACCGAGCACAGAGACTTACGTCACCGTTACGGACTTTTACATTCCCCCCTACTCCACCAATTTCGGGATCCAGGTAAAATGGGATGATAATATTCTCCACTGCCGTTCGGTCAAAAGAGCAATCGGCATCCAGATGTAAAAGAAATTTCCCTCTGGAATATCGCCAGGCCAGATTGGCCGCACTCGCTTTCCCTCCCCGCATATCGTTGCGAATAAAAAGATCAATCAAACCATTTTTCTCCAAATTGCGCCCAATAATCGGCGTCTCATCATCCGAACCATCATCCACGATGATCACTTCCACATTTTGGTAAGTTTGCTCGTTGAGCGACTTTACAAGTTTAAAAATATTTTTTCCTTCGTTTTTTCCCGGAGCAATCAGAGAGATCAGGGGCATCTCATTATAAAGTGCCTGCTTGGCTGCTTCCCAGGCTTCTGCTCTTTTTTTTCGACCCAACCAATAAACAAACAAAACCCAAAATTCCAAAACAACGTACCTACCAAATTCAAAGATTATAAAATACCAGAAGATACGGATCATTTTCCCCGCTCCTGCATAATTCCAGTATTTAAAAAATTCTATGATAAAGTCCATACAAGGATTTACTAAAATTCGATTGTTTGATTATGATAAATTGCCTGCGTTTCTACCGAAACGATTACCTGACTATCTTTTACATTACTTTTCACCAGTGCTTCCAGGTTAAAAACAATCAGCTCAGAAAGTTCATCCAGTTTCTCTTGATTTGATTCTAATTTTAAAAAGTAAAACTCTCCGGCACTCACCGCCGTAACCATATCGTAATCTTTGAGATAACTTTTGAGTTCGCCCGCTAATTCATCCCGCAGAATCATTTTTTCCTTCCAGCTAATACTGTTCAACTGTACATCCACTACGGCCACTTTTCCAAAGAAGGTTCTACCGGGATTAAAGGCAGTCCGGGCCTTTTCCTGTTGTAAAATATTTTTAAAGACACTTAATTCATAAACTCCCGATACGTCTTTATTACTTCCCTCCGATTCGTAGTTCTTTTTGGGTAATCCACTGAGTACCAGCTGTTTTCCTTTCGCAGTGAGAGAGATTCGTTTGATCAGATGTTCTTGCAAATGTCGAATATCACTTACCTTTCCACAGTCTACACAGTTATAGGTAAAAACTGGATTTTGAAAATGCTCACTACAAGTATTGCAATTAAAAATATGAGATGGTTTGTCGTAATCAACCCCAATATGCCGTAATATTTTTTGACATTTTGGACAGATCAAATCATCGGTATATTCTTGCATAAAATCTGTTTCCGGTCCGATATAAGCACATTGAAAGTGATGGATTAAATCCTGCACTTTCAGGTCGATCCCATTACACTGCAAACAGGTTTCCCGGATGTTGTGATGGGCGCTATGACAAGCATCGCAAACATGTATTTTGTCTAACATTTGCTCCTCGCGTAGAAACCCGTCCCGAACACCTTGTTTTAAAATATCAAGTATCTTATTTTGCGCTTCGTCTTCTAGTTGTAAACTCACAAATGGATAGGTATAGCTCAACCGGGCGTGTCTGTCCACAAAAGGCGTCAAGTCATGATTACGAGTGTACAAATATTGCATCGCTTTATAGAGTACCCCAAATTCGTTAGACGGAAATTTTTGTTGTAAAAATAATTTCTGAATACTAGTCTTGATCTCCCGCGTAGTACGAGCGATTTTTTGGTATTGGGTTACGTCGGTCAATCCATCGCAACACTCAATAACCTGCAGTGGCAATCCTTCGTACTGCACACAAAAAATGGGTTTAAGATAAATTTCTGCATCGTAGTGAGTCCGAATTACCCTGAGTACTTTTTCAAATAACCTGGTTTCCGAAGAGTTGATAATAACGGCATCTACATAGTATATTTTCTCACTGTCAAAAGCAGCTTCTTCCTCTACGTACATGAAGAGAAAATCCTCATATTCGATGAGCGCTTGCTTATTTATTTTATTAATTGACAGCATATTATTCTGTTAAAGACACACTAATGAAATAAAAGGTGATTTGCGTATAGCACAAGGCTATACGTCAATAAGGGGGAAAGAAATGGCTGTGTATTGGTTGGAATTATGCTGTATCACATTACTGAATATCTTAATTAAGTCAAAAGTCGTACCGATTGGATTTTTTCTTGACGATCGTAACCGCCATCTTATAATATCCGATCCAAAGGGCGGCTTCGTGGAGGTTAAGTGGTAGTACATCCACCACTATTCTACGCTCTACGGGTTCGTATCTTTTTTGAAATTCGGCGGGTAATTCGTAGGTCGATACGTAGAAATTATTGATCACTCCACGGCCAATAGTTCCATCGGGAAATTCTATCTCAACCTCTTCGCCTAACTTTATTTCTTGATATAAACTCTGATGAAAATAGGCTTTGATTTTTAAATTTTCCAGCTGATGAATTACCATGACATCTTTTGCTTTGTAACATACTTCATTGGGACTGTTGTTGATTTGTCCGATTTCGCCGCTCACCGGAGAAGCATAGTAATAAATAGAATTTTGGTAGGCCATGCTTTGACTGACTTTGGTTTTGACTTTTTCTATGTCTTCGGCTGCGATGGCTTTTTGTTGCTTACGCAATAAGTATAAATGATTTTTTAGGATGTTTATCTCTCGACCATAAGCTTCGTAATCCGTCTCAAAACGAATGATATCTGAATCAATAGGCGGTAATTTATAGGCTACGTCTACGCCCAGGAGAATCTGCTTTTCTTGTGCTTTTCGCTCTATCTTTTTTCCGGCGAGTCTTACACCCACTCCTTTTTGCTCGCTTTTTTTAATGGCGATCTGGCGCTTGATATTTAGAATTTCCCGATCGTACCATTTTGTATTATCACCACCCGAATTAATATTCTGGGTGATGCTTTTCATTTGATTTTCTACGTGTGCCTGGTCTTCAAAAGTGTACACAAACAGCGTGTCTCCACTAAAGATCTTGTCTCCTTCTACTACACAGATTTCTTCCAGACGAATATCATCGGTAAAGTTGACCGCCATCTTGTCCAGTATTACCTGGCCGTGCACTTTGATAAATGTTACTTTATTATAAACCCGGTAACCAATATACACGAACATCAAGGCCAGCACGCACAAAAAGGAGAACCTGTCCCAGTTGAATTTCTTCTTTACGGGCGGTTCGTCCACAGTCTTTAAGACCGATTGCTGGTACTTGAATCCGGTAAAACTTTTCATATATTTTAGAGTTCGATGCTCTACTAATTTTTTTTATTCTCGAATTAACTTAGTCATTCCGCTTCCTTCGGTCGCTACTCTCCTGCGTTAACTTCGAGAGAAAAATTAGTGCCGCATCTCACGGTTAGAGTTCGATGCTCTACTATTTTTTTTTAATTTCGGATTAGATCATTCTAGGTCACTAATCCACCAATTAACTAAATCCACCAATTAACCAATTAACCAATTAACTAATCCACCAATTAACTAATCCAC
>CALLPK010000028.1 GCA_938015415.1 uncultured Saprospiraceae bacterium | reverse complement strand
GGACTCAGCTGAAAGCCAAACCGAAAAGCCGACTGAGCGGATAATTCCACGCCTGCTAAAATTAAGATGCTAAATAAGAATACAATTTTTTTCATTATTAGTAGTTTTGAATACTGACTACTAGATATTTTTGCCATTTTTAACCTCCCAGCCTCCTAAAGGAGTAGCTGCAAGCCCGCAAATATCTAATTAGTCAGTTTTGAATAAGAAGTTATCTTTCTGATTTTAATTACTCGCAAACGAACATCATTCAAATATGTTTTCAACCCTACGCTTTTTTTTATTTTTTTTGCTCTGCGCTTTTGGATGCTGCGTGTCTTCTTGTTTTGAAGACAAAAATAAGCATATTCCAGATGTTTCTAATATTAAAACCAATCTTAAATTCAGACACTTCGAAAAAGACCTGTTTGGTCTGGATACGACAAATACCCTTGCAGGAATGCAGCAACTGGATTCGCTGTATCCCGATTTTTTCCGTGATATCTATTTGGCTAAAATAATTCCCGCGCTGCAAAATCCGCAAATTCTGGACCTCTTCCTTAAAACACCCCAAGTCAGACAACTTTACGATACGACCCAGATTGTATTGGGAGATTTTTCAAATTATCAAAATGACTTGAACCAATCTTTTAAATATTATAAATATCATTTTCCCGATGCGGAAATTCCAGAGATCATCACTTATATTTCCGAATACTCTTTAGGAAATTTTGTGGCCGACGGAACGGTCGGAATTGGACTGGATTTCTTCCTGGGCAGGAATTATCCTCGTTATAATCCCAATTTTTTTCCAGCTTATATTCGACGCTCCATGAATAAAGAACATTTAGTCAGCAAAACCATGGAGGCCGTGGCCGGCGATCTCGTGGGCGATATGGAGGGCGACCGATTAATCGACTACATGATTCACAATGGTAGAAAATATTATGTACTGGATTTGTTATTACCGCATACTGCCGATAGTATTTTATTACAATATTCAGGTGCACAGGTGAAATGGCTGGAAGAAAATGAATTGCAGATTTGGTCTCATTTTATTGGAGAAGATTTGCTGTATTCTACCCGATATAAGGATATCAGAAAATTAGTGGACTATAGTCCGAACGCACCGGGTATGCCGCCCGAGGCGCCGGGTAGAACGGCGAATTGGGTAGGCTGGAATATTGTCAAAGCGTATATGAAACGTCATCCGGAGGTTACTCCGGCGGAGCTATTAGAAATGAAGGATGGGCAAAAGATTCTGGATGGGTCGAAGTATAAGCCGCGGCGGTGATTTTTTGATTTGCGGATGTGCGGATTTTTTGATTAATCTGCTACCATAACTCCAATTATACCCTTCTAAGCTATGCATAAATTGGGAGAAGCTATAAATATTTCAACTGTCAAACTCAAGAAAGATATGATGTAAAATTATTTCTTTTCTGTCTTTAATATTTTTGGAGGAATAACATTCTGGATAAGAACAAATTGATTTTTTATTTTCGATAAACCCAATCGAAGGAAAAAGTTGACGAGCTTTTAAAAATTTATTAAGTTCTAGTACATTGTTTGTCGCAGAACCGTTTACGACATATCCGATTAAGAAACCTTCAAGTTTATTATATTTTCCTGATACTAATCCGTTGATTCCAGTTTTGAAATAATAATCTCTTTGATTCCAGGCTTTGACATTTTTTCTTGTTTTCTTTTTCCAATCTTTATGAGATAAATTTTTTGCTTCCCCAAAATACTCCAAATACTCTTTTTGTTTCCAAGTGCTACTAAAAATAAAATCAATTCTATCAGCTTCGGCAGCTTCTTTTTCTCCGAATAAAATCTCCTCATCCTCCAAATCAGATTCTCGCCCTACAACAATATTTTTAGATTTAAAAAATGAAATCTTTTTCATTTCATGAAGCAACCGAGCGCTAATTTTTTCTTCTTTCCATTGTTTAAATTCAGAGGGATTACTTAGCATTGATTTATATCCTAAAACCACTCCTTGATGACAATGAGATTTGAATTTTGACAAAACAATCTGATAAACTTTTAAGTTGAGTTTTCCGTTCATACTTCAACTTTCTGACTTAGTACTTCGGCAATAATTTCATCTCCATCATTAATTGCCATGGAGCGTGACCAAAAACGCTTTTCATTAGGTTTTATAATGTATACTTTATCCCCTTTAGCGTAACGGAAAAATCTTCGATAATAAATGCTTTCAGCATGCTCTTTGTAACTATACGCTTCCATTGCTTTAAGTATTTGGCCAATTTCTCTCTCAGGCAATTCTACAATTGAATCAGCTTTATGCTCTTTGTTGAAATATAAAATCACTACATTAAGTGGAATGCGCGGACTTAACTCAAAAACTGATGCCCAAACGGTGAGTTCTTCATCGTAGTCTAAAAATTCATTGATGTTTTGGCAGAGGTATTTTGCGTATAGATTGTTTTCTTTTAATTGGTTGGGGTGATAGGCAATTGATTTTTGCTTATTTTGGAAGGCATCCAAGGTATATTTAAGTAAATCATCAATTAAAATGATTTCCTGACTGGAAAGATTAATTGCCTTTTTAATCAAATTGTTAATGCTCTCTTCAATTGTCCTAATATCATTTAAAGAATTACTTTTCTTTAAATATAAAATTTGATTAAATAAATCAACAATTGATTCTTGTTCTTTACCTGAAAAAATTGATGTCATATCAGGTAGTTCAAGTATTTCATTTGGCATAACTCGATATCGTTCTATTCCCCAATCATTTGAAGTTAAAAAAAGAAAATATTTAAATACGTCAGAATTTATATAAGCTGAAAGTAATTTTAATTTGAATATATCATTTGAATGTATTCCTAAAATACTCTTCTTAAAAGAACAATCATAATCAATAAATGAAGCACCTATCTGTTTTTGGACTAAGCCTTCTTTAATTAATAGATGCGGTGCCTTATAGGCATTTACTGCGCCTAATCTTTCAAATTTTTCAATATTAATTTGCTTGGTATTATCAATAGGAGTATAATATCTTTCTAAGTTATTAGTCGGCAAGTGAGGAATTGTTTTTATTTCCTCATTTAAATGTTTGGGGTTTGAAGTCTGAAATCCGACCCCAATTTCCCATTCATTTCCTTCTATTGTTTCATTAATTGTTTTGGTATACAAAAAATTTTTTAAAATATTAAAATCTCTTTCAGTTCCCCACATAGCAGCTTTCCATATGTGGGTATCAGCTTTTTCGCATTCTTTTCTAAGTAAATAATTAATATCCGTTTTATCAATTACAAGCCCGTCTATTATTCTATTTTTCACAATCGTTTTAGGTGCCCAATATTCCAATTTACCATCCTTAACTTTAGGTAATAATGGAGTATAAAAAATAATAGAAATTGGTACAGATGCCTTGGGTAAATATTTTTTACCATTTTTTTGAGAAACCTTACCTAAAATAGAGAGGTTAACTATTTTTTCAACATAATTTTTCTTGAAAAGAAAATCTCGGAAATTTTGATATGTTTTACTGTTATTAAGTAAAATCTTTGTGGTTGTTAATAAACCTATTTTTCCTCTTGGACAAAGCATAGTAACCCGATGTAAAAAAGCTAATACAGCTTCAGTAGCAAAACCTCTTGATTCAACATAATTCTTGACTTCACTATCCAAGTTTTTCTTCCCAAAAGGAGGGTTTCCTACAACCAGCTCAATGTTTATATTTTCAAAAGGTCCATTTCCTAAACTACTCATCCTAAACAAATTCTCTCCTTGCTTTCTTTCATCTTCTTCCTCAGGGTCATAAATCAAATAAGGAAATCGTTTATTCTGCCAGAGTTTCTTTGGGTTTAATCTATTAAGCATAGCCAAATAAATACTAAACGCAGCTACCTTAATTGCTTCTGGATTTATCTCAATTCCAAAAATATTGTCTTTAACTATTTTACAAATTTGATCAAAAGTTATCTGATCTTTAGGATGAGCTATTTCCCAGCGATCAAGCAATCGGTTGAGCGTTTCAACTAGAAAAATTCCTGACCCACATGTTGGGTCTAGTGTTTTAATATTATACTTAGCATTTTTTGAATTAGAATAAGGAAGCAGTTCATTTAAGACAAATTCAGCAAGTGGATGAGGAGTATAAAATGCACCTGCTTTTGCTTTTCCTTTAGGGTCTTCAGCTCCTAAAAATTCTTCATAAATCTCACTTAATAATTGAATTGGAATAATTTCAAAATTAAATAATCGCCAATCTTCAAATAGTTTCATTTGGCCATCGCCTCTACTAATTTCAGCCCAAAAACAATCTCGTATCAACAATAATTGTTGTTCTGTAACTAATTGTTTTTCTTCATTGGTCACAGGGCTTAGGTTCCCATTAAACTTATCGTCTAGTTCTTCGAAAAGCCTATATGAACCTTTCTTACTTTTAAGGACTTCAAAATAAGAAGTCCCTGTTTTTAAACCTGTAATTTTCTTGTAAAATTCTTCATCAGTTGCTTTTCGATCTTCTAAATACAAAATAAATAAAGACCGTAACAATAAGTTATGAATCATAGGAAGAGAAAGATCCTTTTTTAAAATCTCCCTGGTCTTTTTTAGATTCTTAATTAATTCTTGCTCAACTCGGAATTCATTTTTGACTTGCTCTGAATACTTTTTTTGCTTCCAAAAACTTCCAGTTTCAATAGATATCTTATCAAAGACTTGTTTTAATTCACTCAAGTCATCTAAAGCGGTTTTGTACAATTCTAAATCCTCTATTTGCCTGTCTTTTTGATTTGGTTCGACAGGCTTTTCATAACAATTATAAACTCTAACTTCTTTTTGGCCCTCTACATACATAAAAGGAACTTTTCCTTGGTTCCATATTTTTTTATGAATGGCTAAAATTTCATTTTGGGATTCAAGTTCAAAATTTTTGACTTTTTTAAAATAGACCGAAGGATATTCTCCAGAAAAATAAATTTTATCAATTCCAAAATCTTTTACCTCACGAATATAGTGATTCCGTAGAGCAGACAGTTTTTTCGACTCTTTAACATCAGTTGTTCCGAGTGAAAAATCAAGCGATTCTATGATCGTAATATTTTTTTTCATTTCTGTTTAAGTCGAAAATTATTTAGGTGAAAAATTATCTATTTTTTGTTCAATGGAATATAACTTATCCAAAATGCTTTGATTGTAATCGACCTTCTTGGTAGTGTAACCAATAAATGAAACCATTTCCCAAGCTTCTAAAACATCTTCTATGTTCACAGTGTAAGGTAAGTACTCAGGATTATCAGATACTAAAATCAATCGACTATTTTTATTAACTTCATTAATTACTCTTTTAAAAATAACTCCATCTTCCTTTAAAATCAAAACATACCGTTTTCCATTTTTGAATTCTGAAAAGTGTTCAACATATTTTCCAATTACTATAAAATTCTCATCAATTGGAGGCATCGAATTCCCTTTAATTTCAAATGCTCGATATGTTCCTTCTAAAAGCTTTGGTATAGAGAAATGAGGTAATTCTTTTACATACTCGGGGTTACTTAAATTTTGAGCATATCCAGCTACAGCGCTTACTGGAACAAATTCAATATTCTGTTTTTGATTTTCGCTAACTGTTACGGTAACAACTCTTATATCCCGATTTTTTAAACTTTTTAATTCTAAGGAAGATTTTCGAAACAAAGGAGTATCAATATCGGTGTTCAATAAATCATGAATATTTATATCAAAATGATTAGATATTTTGATTAGAGTACTTGCTTTCGGTTCAGTTTTTCCATTCTCATAATCTGCCAGCGCGGTTCTTGCTATACCTATAGAATCAGCAATTTGCTTTTGAGTAGCATTTTTCTGTTTTCTTAAATATCTCAAATTTTTTTTCAACATATGACGGAATTTCAATCAAATGTCATAAATTCCGTCATCATAGACAAATTTATTAGTACTTTTTATATTTTTTGTTAAATCTGACGAAGTGATGGAAAAAAAATAGAAGCTAAGGATAAAATTATTGTTAGAACAGTGGAGAGGAATGAGTTTCCAAAGTACGGATTTTTGGATTAATTATAATTATATATGAAGATTTATAATCAGAACTGAACTATACTGATTATAAATAAGAACCTTACTATTTCTATTTACTTACCAAACTCTACTCCTCCAACACCAAAAACTCCACTCTACGATTTAGCTGCCGGCCCGACTCCGTAAAATTATCCGCGATGGGACGCTGACTACCGAAGCCTTTAAACTTTGTCCGGTCCGGGTGGATACCGTATTTATTGAGATAAGAAACAACTGCAGCGGCGCGGCGGGTAGATAAGGAAAGATTGTATTCCTGATCACCGATATTGTCTGTGTGTCCACGAATTTCAATTTTCATATTGGGCCGTTTTTGCATCAGCTCCAGTAATTTTTTTAGTTCCACGTAGGACCTTGGCAACAATTCATTTTCGGCGGTATCAAAAAAGATATTTTTTAACTGAATGGTCTCTCCCTTTACCACTTCGATGCAGCAAAGGTCATTTTCTTTGACGGGAACATTGAGGATCGGCTCCTGTTTGACCACCATCACATCGTCGATATAATAGTAAGCGTACGGCAAACTATTCGAGTGGACCTCTCGTGTTTTAGTTTCTTCATCAGAGAAAAAATTCCCGATCGTTAAGTGTTCTGCTTCCGTTTCTGCTCTAAAGCTACCAGAGATTCTAATCCAGGAATTATTACGCTGGTCAATGATCGCTTCGGTCATTACCTGTGGATGATATTTAAGTGGGGTAGCGGTAATCTCCCCAATGGCTTTATCAGAAAAATACATACCTAAATTATTAATACGCAAAGACCGTGGCAGATGACTTACCCAAAATTCAGCGTAGTATTGCTGACCGGCAACGAGGGGTTCTTTCAGTTGAATTTGAATATATTCCCGACAATGCGGTTTTCCATTTTCACAACCGTAAGCGGTAATACCACTCATCGAAACACCGCTGTGCGCTCCCTGCTCACCAAAACCTTTTTCGGCCCATTGTGCGGGTACCCGCACTTTTGGTCCAAAAATATCGGGCGAAGCACCGGTGGGAGCATTCCAGTATTTCATAACCGAGGTGAAATGTTTTCCTTTATAAAACCAACCAATTGGGGTCGATGAATATTTTTCAAAGCTAGGATTAGGAATAATATTTTCCTGCACTACTCCGGCCGGAGCTTGTGAATGGATCGGTTCCAGTAAAAGCTGAAAACCACCTAAAAAGAGGCATAAAGTCAGAAATAGTCTCATTTAATTCCTATTGGTATTTAGTACATGTATTGTACCTAACTAAAACGTACAAATAGGTTTGTATTATGGGTATGAGGATTAGTTTAACACTTTAACATTATTTTTTATGTAAAAATTGTGCCATATGTAAAAAATACCCTTGAGATGGGTTGAAAGTGAAGGAATAAACAGAAGTATCAACTTGATTGGTTTCAAGCTTCGATTCTTTCTCCTACGGGTAAATTGGTTTCCGGAAGCTGCTTTGGTTCCGGATCGGGAGTATTTACCCCTTCTTGAAAACCCGCTAATGCCAGGATACCACGGTCGGAAAGGATTTGATCATTCACATTTTTAAGCAGTGTTTCTGAGATACCAGCCGCATCTGCGATAAAACCAATTTCATTGTCTGTACGGCGAACGCTCACCAAATCAAAGACACTACGAATCCCGACTGACCGAAGTTTGTCTATATCGGTCTTTAAATAGCATAATAATTTAGCCTGTCCGATCCAATCCAGTAAGGTCCGGGACTCAAAGGGTGTTTCAATACACAACTGGGTCAGGCTGTAAGTCGCCAGATTTTGCGCATTGGTGATCCCGATTTCTTCCAGCCTTTCTTTTTGAGACATGGTGATTCCTTCGATCCGGTAGAGGGAGAGTTCGTTGGTATTTAATCCGTCGGGGTCGACAAATTTTTTAAATAAATTAATCAGATATTGTAAAAACCGCTCTGGAAACATACCCGCCAGAAAGGCAATCGCCACGAGAGAAGATTTAAACTGGAATACATTAGCCGCTCCTTCTTTTCCAATCAAAAAGGAGATAATCAAGGCAATGACCACCGCCAAAATCATTCTGATACCTGCTCTATAATAAACACTGGGAACTAAGTCTTTTGAGAATAGCCGAACCGTTACCGCAAAGGAAGACCAGATAAAACTGCCCAGAAATGCGTAGGTCACCACGGCCAGACTCTGACGAATCAGACTGACATTCGCATCGCCAAAAAAAGCACCGGTCAGGATCAGACTGTCTCCAATTTCTCCTTCAAAACTATTGGTAAAGGCAAAAAACCCAGCGGCCAGCAAACAAATCAACGTTACAAAAGAAACCGGAAGCAGATAACGAATAGGCGTGTAGACATCTCGCACCCGCTTGGCCGTATTAATCCCCATATCATTCATCGCCTTTTGGTAATCCTGTTCTTTTTTAGGCAACATGGATTTAAAAAAAGAAAAGGCGCTCAAAGGCATAAATCCGGCAATAATGATTACCACCATTATTTTTCCGACAAATAAGATATTAAAGGCTAATATGAGAGTCAATGGTGTCATAGTAAGTATGTTTTCTGATGGAAAGGTACAAAAGATTGAGTATATGTATTTAAGAAATTCCCAATTTAATATCGAAGTTGTTCAAACTTTATATAAACCGACTATAGTGACCAACCATTTAGTAAAATATCGGTTAGTATTAAAGTTGTTTATTACCTTTTTTATGCTTTTTGACATTATGCGCTATGATTCGACCACAACGTAATTATATTATTCTCTTCGGGCTTTTGGGGGTGATCAGTATGTTCTTTACTTTCCAGTTACAATTTGGATTCTCGTTGGAACAGTTTTTTCCCGAAGGAGACGAAGATCTGGAATATTACCGGGACTTTGTAGACGAGTTTGGGACAGATGTCAATTTTTTGATGGTCGCCATAAAGCGAAACGATGGTGTTTTTGAAGAACAATTTCTAAATAATGTACACGAATTTACCGTCAAGGCCAGATCGCTTCCGCACGCAACGGAATCTGTTTCGTTGACCACGATTTCCTATCCCCTAAAAACACCTTTTGCGATTACCACCGTTCCGGCTATCCATCGTAATAATCCCAAAAAATACGAGAAAGATAAGTCTCGCATCATGGGAGACGAACGGTTTGCAGGTAACCTGATTTCCCATAAAGGTGATGCGCTCGTCGTCGCCCTAAAGACAGAAGATATTCTCGATCTGGATGCTTCCGCAGAATTGGTAAACGCAATTGATACCCTCGCCGCAAATTATAATTTTGACAGTTATCATTTACTGGGTCCTGCTTATTTTCAAAAAGAAATGGTCCGCATGCAAAAGCGAGAGGTGACGGTATCGGCCATTGTCTCTGGCATTCTGGTAAGCATCATATTATTCTGGATTTTCCGTCGGCTTCAGGGTATTTTAATTGCGATGGTCTCCATCGGGTTGGGACTGCTCTTGTTTATGGGAATCCTTGGACTCACGGGCCGTGAACTCAACGCGATGGCGGCGCTTTATCCGGTGTTGATGATCATCGTTGGCACCTCGGATGTGATTCATATTATGTCCAAATATATCGACGAATTACGCAAAGGTTTTGATCGGCAAGCTGCCATTCAAACCACCATTCGCGAAATCGGAATGGCTACGCTACTGACCTCCCTGACGACCGCCGTTGGCTTTGCCACGTTGATGTCTAGCCGGGTGATTCCCATTCGGGATTTTGGTATGAATGCGGCGATTGGAGTGGTGGTCGCCTACATCACTGTGATCTTTTTTACAACTTCTCTTTTGGTTTTATTCGGAACAGATAAGCTGATGAAAATTGGAAAATCACAGCTATTTTGGGAAAATTTAATGGAAAAAGCCTACCAGGTTACCCGCGATCGACAAGGTAGTATTTTGATTGGAACGATCATCGTCACCATACTTTGTGCCTGGGGAATCTCTATGGTTTCTACCAATTATAGCATTGAATCCAATTTGCCCCGGGGAGAGAAAATAACGTCCGATTTTCAGTTTTTTGAAAAAGAATTAACGGGATTCCGTCCGCTGGAAGTGGCCGTTTATGCACAGGGAGATTACCTGGCCGACGACTATGAGGTGCTGATGGAAGTAGACAAATTAGAAACCTATTTACGTTCGTTAAACACTTTGGGCGGTGTGAATTCCCTAACCAGTGTTTACAAAAGTATCAATCAGATGGAGAAGGGGAATCGGAGTAGTGCGTATAGGATGCCAGATTCTGAAAAAACATTTTTACGGTATAAGAAAATGACGGATAAAATTCCGGAAAATTCGATCAGTATTTTACTGAGTAAAGACCAGAAGAAAACTAGGATTACCAGCCGAATTCTGGATCTGGGAGCCGATAGTATTCAGATCATTAGCCAGGATATTGACCGCTGGATTGCGGCCAATGCAAATCCGTCAATTGTTCAATACAAGCAAACTGGAACAGGACTGGTACTGGATAAAAATGCCGAGTATATCCGTCGTAGTTTAATTGGTGGACTGGGCGTTGCTATTTTGATTGTAAGTTTACTAATGGCTTTGTTATTCAGAAATATAAAAATGGTAATCATCTCTTTAATTCCTAATGTGTTTCCACTTTTGATGGCAGGAGCCTTACTCGGATTTTTGGGGATTGAACTGGACGCGGGTATCTCGATCGTCTTTGCGGTGATTTTTGGAATTGCGGTGGACGATACGATTCATTTTTTGAGTAAATATAAGCTAAGTCGCAATAATGGAAAATCGGTGGAGGAGTCGTTACACATTACTTTTTTAGAGACGGGAAAAGCCATTTGCCTGACTTCAATTATTCTATTTTTTGGTTTTTTGGTAATGCTGTTTTCTATTCATCCACCCAGTGTAAATATTGGATTATTGATTAGTCTGACCTTGGTCAGTGCGATTATTAGTGATTTATTTTTGATTCCACCGATGATTCGTTGGCTGGATAAGGAAAAATAAATTGTATCGTATTGAGATTATTGGACGTATTTCTGAAAGGGACTTTTAAACGAGTAGACTAAACAAACGGTCCAGAGAAACAAAAAACAAAGACAGCCATTTTTCAATGGGCTGTCTCCTGTTTTTGGGAGGAAAAAAAATTCCCTCCGTGGTTTGGGATGGCCGTACGCATCAGTTTTTTCTCACCTGGTAGATTAGGGTTATTTAATCAGTAATTTTGGTTTGAAATTCCTCCCTGATGCTACGACGTTTTGGTTATGCATCCCACAGTTTAAACAAAGTATGAAGCTGATTCTCTTTTAATTTTAGAAAGTATCATCAAGTGTGTAATTCAACTTCTATATAATAAAGGGGTTTTACGTTTCGAAAGTAAAAGAACGCATTAGATTCAGATGATAAGCTTAGTGGAATGTTAATTCGGGTTAACGATTGGTTAAAGGCCTCTTCAAGGCGACAAAAAACAGTGATAAACAGTTTAGGAAAGAAATCTACCCCTATTATCGGGATTACGACAACGGCAGGGCACCATTTTTACCTAACTTTGTGCTATGGTTTTATTAAAAAGAATAATCGGAATTCCACTCTCTATCATTCTGCTGTATAGCATGTGGAACAAATTACAGAATGGTCTGTATGGCATGGAGAATCAAGGTGCATTAGCTGCCCTGATTCTAATTTTTATTTGTATGATTTTGTTGGTCGTACGAAGAGTGATTACATATTGATGAAGGTTATTCAAAGAAGGATAAAAATTTAATAGCTATTTTTGACCGGTTTGAACATATTTTTAGTCTTCAAATAGTATCCGATACAATTCTTCGATTTTACCTACCGTCTGAATTTTAATTTTATAGCGTTTTGTATCCAGGCCTTTGGTATTATATTTTGAAATAAAAATACGCCCAAATCCAAGCCGGTCCGCTTCCTGTATCCGCTGATCCACCCGGCTGACTGCCCGAATTTCTCCCGATAAACCCACTTCTCCCGCAAAGCAAACATCACCAGGTACCGAAATATCCTGCAACGAAGAAATTAGTGCACACAAGATCGCCAGATCAATCGCTGGATCGTCAACCCGGATTCCTCCGGCAATATTTAAAAATACATCCATCTGCCCAAACTGAAAACCACACCTTTTTTCTAATACTGCCAAAATCATACTCAGTCTCCGCAAATCAAACCCAGTCGAAGAACGCTGAGGTGTTCCATAAACTGCCTTACTGACCAGTGCCTGAGTTTCAATCAACATGGGTCGCATTCCCTCCATCGTAGCACTCACGGTAATTCCGCTTAATTCTTCTTCATTTTGGGATAATAATAACTCGGAAGGATTAGAAACCTCCCGTAGCCCAGTCGCCTGCATTTCGTAGATCCCCATTTCATCAGTAGATCCAAACCGGTTTTTGATCGTTCTTAAAATTCGATACGTATAATTACGATCTCCTTCAAATTGCAAGACACAGTCTACGATATGTTCCAATAGTTTTGGTCCGGCAATCGCTCCATCTTTGGTAATATGCCCAATCACAATTACCGGAATTCCTGTCTCTTTAGCGAAACGCTGCAATTCTCCCGCACAATCCCGTACCTGCGAGACACTGCCCGGCGTAGAATCAAGATGTGGAGAAGATAGCGTCTGAATAGAATCCACGATCAGGATGTCCGGCTGCAATTGTTGCGCCTGACCGAGTATTTTTCCCGTGTTCGTTTCTGTATAAATAAAGCAGTTAGAAACAGCTTCTCCGATTCGGTCAGATCGCATTTTGATCTGCTCTTCGCTCTCCTCTCCAGAAACATATAATACCTTAGCATCAATATTTAGCGCCAATTGAAGCATTAAGGTCGATTTTCCAATACCAGGCTGTCCACCGATCAGGGTAATAGAGCCGCCCACAATACCTCCACCCAAGACCCGATCCAATTCACCATCCCCAGTAGATAATCGCTGGGTATTACCAGATTTCACGTCTTTGAGAGCAACAGGCTTCATCGTGGCAATACTAGTGGACCCTTCTGTCTTCCAAGCTCGCTTTTTTTCTTCTTGCGAAGTCTCTTTTACCAGTACTTCTTCTTGGTAAGTATTCCATTCATCACAAGCCTGACACTTGCCAACCCATTTCGGAGAAGTCGCACCACAATTGGTACAAGCGAATATTTTTTTGATTTTTGCCACAGATTAAAAATTTTAACACTTTTTTGAAAATTTTAACACTTTTTTAAAAGTAGACAAATGTCCACAAATAATGACGTAATACCAATTTATTTAACATAAAATGTTTTAAAATTAACATCTCCTTTTTCTTTTATCCGAATATTATTTTTCAAAACACGCATAAACACCAATAAATCAAGTATTTAAAGCAGCACGTCGAAATTTATTTCTCAAATTTCCTTTTTAGGTTTTGAGACCAAAATCTTATTAAAAAAAATAAGAGAATAGAAAAAAATATTTTTTTTGCCGATTTGTGACTTTCTAAACGAACCTCGTCCAAATAACGAAATCGACGCAAAGAGATTGATTAAATAAAAAAAGCGAAGGTTTTTTAAAATAAAAAAAGAGCAGAACGCTGCTAAAAATATATTTTTTACCTCCTTTTCGGAGGAGGTATGTAGATTGTTTTCATTTGGTTTTTTGGGGTTATACAGGGTGCGACGTATTCATTTACGTTTGTGCCCTGTTTTTTTTTGCCCCTTAGCGATCTGCACAACGGACACAACGACTGCTTTCAGGCATATACATGAGCCTGGCTGGCCGAATTGGATTTTTACAGAACGCGCAATTACCAAAATCCTCATTATCAATTCGGGACAGTGCCACTTTAAGTTTGCTAAGTTTCTGTCGAGTACTGCGCAAACTAGCTTCCGCTACACTTTTATTATTAATAGCATCCATTCGACTTACCCGTCCAATCGAGTTTTCCGGAGAAATTGGTTTAGTAAGTTCTTCTAAACTTTTAACCTTCTCTTCGGTGGAAGCAATAGCCTGCTCAATTTTGGTCTTTAGTTCCTTTCTGGCAGAGGGTGTCATATTTGAAATTTATTTTGTAAATTGATTAATCCTAACTTTATTAGAATCGAGGTTTTCAGGAATAGAAAAAAATTACAATACTAAAATTACTTTAATCCGTTACATTTTTACGATTCTACGTTAAATAAAGGGAATGAGTCCATATAAATAGCTGATTTTCGAATTTCTTGTATGGTATTTGTAATGAATATATAAAAACATCATAGTGAATCAACTCAGTTGGACTTATTTAGCAGATAACGGAAAGCAGCACTTTGTCGGACTCGCACACGGAGCGGAGACGGGCCATTTGGTGGTGCACTGCAACTCAAAAGTAGTACTGATTGATTTTAAGGTATTTGATAATGCCTCTTATTCTATTTTTATTGATGAGCAACTCTGTGAAATTTCCATCGAAAAGAAAGGAAATGAATATTACTATGGTTTTGAAATAGATAATCAGGCAGACACTCCCCGTAATCGGGCTCGCAAAAAACTTGAAAAACAACATTTACTGCAGAGCATCGCCTTTTTAGGAACTCTGGCGCTGGTAGTTACTATTGCTATCTTTGCCATTTCTAGATGGACCTCCTACCACGACCAAAAAAATATTTCGGCCAAATTACAACGAGCAGGCCAGCAAGTCAGCGCCAGAATCCTTCTTCCAAAGGACGAATCCGTTGATTATGCCAGTTATTATTTTGTAATAAATGGAAAATCCTACGCCACCGCAACTACCTACTCTAATAAATTAACCGAATTATTACCTAATGGCATGCCTTTGGAAGAAGGAGACGAATTTTTAGTCACTTATATTCCTGGAAACCCTTCCCTTAACCAGATCGACTATCAACAACCTACTCAATTCCAAATCAACCGTTATCGGGATCGGGTAATCGACCGGCTGCTTCAAAACAATCCTAAAATTGAAAAAGCTTACCTTAGTTGCTTTTCTGATCACATATACAAAGAAAAGGGTATCGAAGGAATGGCCCATTTATATTTTCAAAAAACATCCTCCTCCAAAAACTCGCGGCACAATCGTCAAACTTTCGAACGATTGTGGCAGGACCCAAACCTTACTAAGACCATCGAAAAAAACTGTGGTACTATTCCTTTTGAATAAGATTAACCACCTAGAAAAGTATTTCCCTGCAAAGACCAGTCAATTCCATAGTATTGCGTAACTTCGTGCTCCTAAATTACTAGGAGAATTTATTAAAATAATAACGCATTGGAGTATCTAGCGCAACACATCGAAGGCCTTATTTTCACCTCACCAAATCCTATTTCTGTTAAGGAGATTCAGGAATGTTTGGAGGAGACTTTTGAAACCCCTTTTCCCGATACAGATATTAAATCCGCCATCAACTCGATCAGGGATCGCTATCTCGAAAGCGATTTTTCTTTCGAAGTGGTCACCGTCAGTGGTGGATATCAGTTTATGACCAAAGGAGCCTATCACCAAACGATTGGTACCTTGCTGAAGCAAACAACAAAAAAACAGTTATCCCGGGCGGCACTGGAAACACTCTCCATCATCGCTTATAAGCAACCCGTTATAAAAAGTGAGATTGAAAAAATCAGAGGGGTCAGCTGCGATTATGCCATTCAAAAACTACTTGAAAAAGAGCTAGTCGATATCAATGGTCGTAGTGAAGGGCCGGGCAGACCGCTGTTATACGGTACCAGCGAGAAATTTATGGATTATTTCGGCCTGGGAAGTTTAAACGAATTACCCAAGCCAAAAGACTTCCGGTTGCCGGACAACGTAGTCGGCGAAGCAGCTCCCATCGAAGAGTCTATGCTGGTAGAGGTAGACGAAGGTAACCACGGTATTCAAATTGGCAACCTTAATCTGGCTCCCGTTGTTGTACTTGATATGAAAGGAGAAGAGTTGGTCGTCGGCCAACTTGACCCAATTTTTGAAAATGCCGTCGCGGTGATTACTACTGGAATCGGACTTTTCGATGAAACAGATTTATCTCCAGAAATCGTGCTACCCGCACCAGCAATGCAAGGTACTGAAGTTTCTGATGCTGAAGCAATTAGCGACACGATCGCAGATCCACTGATGGACGAAATTGTGGAAACCTGCATTTCAGTAGCGGCTATTTTTGACGAGATGCCGCCGAAGCCCAAAGTAGTTCCTCCGTTGCCTGCCGATGCTATTTTTTCGGTAGCGAAAAATGAGGAGGAATAGCAATTGGCTTCTCTCCATCTTGGTGCCGGAGCATTAATTAACGCCATAAGTTTTAATAAACATGGAAAATAATAAACCTTTAGTAAATCGCGTAGCGGCCAGTGGGCTGATTACGATCAACCTGGAAGACTTTTTCCCGACGGAAGAAGTTGTAATTTTTGATATAAAGGATTATCTGTACATGGAGTTAATGCTCAAAGAAAAGGACTTTCGAGCCACCCTCAAGGCACACAACTGGAAACAATACGAGGGCAAACATTTACTCGTTTATTGCTCTACAGATGCGATTGTTCCGGTCTGGGCGTTTATGCTGGTAACTGCTTACGCTACCCCGTATGCGACCTCCATTTTTAATGGGGAGGCGACCTCCTTTTATCAGCAAGCTTTTTATAATGCTTTGGCAAATTTTGACGGAGCACAGTACGAAGCGAAACGAATTGTCATTAAAGGCTGTAGTAATAAGCCCGTTCCGGTGAGCGCCTACGTAGAACTAACTCGTTTGCTCCAACCGTATGCTCAAAGTATTATGTACGGCGAACCTTGCTCAACTGTTCCTATCTTTAAACGTCCCCGAAAACTTAGTTAAGTTTAATTGTTTATATTAATGGATTAGTTATATTAGTTAATTGGTTTTAATCGTTAACTAGTAGACTAAATTGAATCAATTAACCGGTAAAACCAGTATAACTAATAAATTAGTACTATTAATTATGAAACCTATTTCTATCTACTCCATCGTGGTGGCTACCTTCTTGACCTTTGCCATTTTTGTCTCTTTCTATACCGAAGATGATCGTCAAACCACCGAAGCGACTACTCCGGCAGCTGCGAATCTGCCACAGATCATCAAAGCCATCTCACTCAATAAGACTTTTGACTTTGGAGGTGAAGTATTGCCTACCTACGAAAATTTTGATGTTCGGGAAAGGTTGGATCAAGAGTTATTACGGAATGCTTATTATCATTCTAATACTGTTTTAAATCTTAAAAAAGCCAACCGGTTTTTTCCGGTTATTGAGCCGATTCTGGCAAAGTATGGCGTACCTGATGATATGAAATATTTGGCCGTTGCCGAAAGTGATTTACGCAATGCCACCTCTCCTTCGGGCGCTAAAGGCATCTGGCAATTTATGAAACCTACCGGCAAAGCCGCCGGATTGGAAATTAACACTGGCATCGACGAACGCTATCATCTGGAAAAGGCAACGGAAGCCGCCTGTAAAAAATTAATAAAAGATAAAAACGAGTTTGGATCCTGGACGATGGCTGCCGCCGCCTATAATATGGGGAATACACGTCTTCGAAAAGAAGTTGCTGTCCAACGCACAAAGAGTTACTACGACATGAATCTCAGCCAGGAAACCATGAAATATATATTGAGAATCGTAGCGATCAAAGAAATTATGTCTCATCCCGAGCAATTTGGTTTTTACGTAAATCCAGAAGATAAATATGCCCCTTTTGATTACGTCACGACCACCGTTACCAAAACGATTCCTAATCTTGGAGATTTTGCGATTCAAAACGGCACAACTTACCGAATGATTAAATTATTAAATCCCTGGTTATTAGGTAGTAGCCTACCCAATAGTTCTGGCAGAACTTATCAGGTAAAAATTCCACGACAGTAAGACCTTCTGATAAAAGAAGTTTGTTTATCTTGGCGGTGTAACCCATCCACAATATTGAAGTTGTGGATATAAACAAACTCCTATGTTTTCTGCCAAGATTTACCGCAGTCGCCGGGCTGCACTGACCAAAAAAATAAATACAGGTGTCCTCCTGTTTTTAGGAAATGGCTACAGCCCAATGAATTATAAAGGTAATCCTTACCACTTTCGACAGGACAGTAGTTTTCTTTATTATTTTGGATTGGACCAACCCGGACTCGTAGCCACAATTGATCCCGAAGAAGGTCGAACAATTATTTATGGTGACGAACTTACATTGGACGATGTGGTCTGGACGGGGCCACAACCGACGATCCGATCGCTCGCAAAAAAAGTAGGTGTTACTGAAGTAAAAACCAAAGCAGAGCTTACCAAATATCTACATGCCATTAACCCCATTAACCGGCGGGTTCATTATCTACCACCGTATCGCGCCGCTAATAAGATCAAAATTCACGAATGGCTCAACAAGCCGATGGGCGCAATCGAACGGGATTATTCACCCGCTTTAGTCACTGCCATTGCCGAGCAACGATCCATTAAACGATCAGAAGAAATCAAGGAGATGCACGAAGCAGTCAACCTCAGCGCCGCCATGCACCTGGCGGCTATGCGTGCGACTCGTGCCGGATTGTACGAGTCGGATCTGGTAGCAGCGGCGCAGGGAGAAGCGCTTAAAAAAAATAGTCATCCCGCTTATGGGATCATCTTGACCGTTAATGGTCAGACTTTGCATAATCACCACCACGATCAACAACTCAAAAAGGGACAACTAATTCTGGCAGATATGGGGGCAGAATCTCCTTTGCATTACGCCGGAGATATTACGCGTACTTTTCCTGTGTCCCGAAAATTTTCAAAAAAACAAAAAGAAATTTATCAGATTGTGCTGGACGCGCAACTTGCCGTACTCGATGCATTAAAGCCAGATGTTAGTTACCGATCCATGCATTTGTTAGCCGCAAGGGTAAAAGTGGAAGGTTTGAAAAAATTAGGATTAATGAAAGGGGATACCGGTGCCGCGGTGACTGCTGGTGCGCACGCCCTATTTTTTCCACATGGACTTGGGCACCTGATTGGACTGGATGTTCACGATATGGAAGATATGGGAGAAGATATGGTAGGATACGATGAAACGGTGACGCGCAGTGATCAGTTTGGGTTGGCTTATTTGCGGTTGGGAAAAAAATTAAAAAAAGGTTATGCAATTACCGTAGAGCCGGGTATTTATTTTATTCCAGAATTGATGGACCAGTGGGAAAAAGAAGGTAAATTTTTGGACTATCTTAATTATAAAAAGGTGAATGAATACCGTGATTTTGGCGGGATCAGAATAGAAGATAATGTAGTGATTACCGCAAAGGGATACCAACTGCTCGGCGATCCTATTCCAAAAACGATTGCGGAAATTGAAAGGGTTATGAAATCCTGAAGAACAATATGAAACGAGGACTATATATTTTAATTTTGATTTTTATCTATGGATGCCAATCTACGGATGACAAAGTGGTGGAAGCCACTAAAAATTTAATGATCAATTACGCGCAAGGGTATGACACACTTGGTATTCCACCGTTAGAACTTTCCTATCAAGTTAATTTAAAAAATAATCTAGCATCACCAGATATGCTAGACCAGCAAGAAGTTTTTTTTCAACAATACCAAAAAGAACTGGCCGAGATTGACGCAGAATATTTACCAGAGAATTTACTACAGGATTTTGAACTCTTGTCCTTTGAGGTTTCGTTACAACTAGAACGGATTCAGCTCACACGAAACCATCAGTCTAACCATCAAGACCGACCGATCAGCGAGGAAGGGATTTACTTTGTCCCTAATGGTAAAGCCTGGTATAGATATTATCTCAAACGCTGGCTGATGGCAGATCTAGAACCAGCAGCGGTCATTGAGTTTGGGATGGAAGAAATAAAATCCGTGCAACGAGATATTCAAAAATTACAAAGAGATTTGGGATTCAGAAATGATACCATCGCTTTTTATGAGCATCTAAACGAACCGTTATTTAAAGAGAGAAATAAGCGAAAAATACAACGTCTATTTGAAGCAAGACAAGAGATTGTGAAAAAAAATTTAGGTGTTTGTTTTAAAAACACCACCGTCAGTCCACCTAATATTGAGCGTGGAAATAATCTCGAATTAAGCCAGGTACCCGCTTATTATAGTTCTGAAACGAAAACTTTTTATTATAATATTTTTGAACAACCATTCAATAAAAGACTCGTCGATTTACTCTATCTGCACGAAGCTATGCCTGGTCATCATTATCAAATTCAGATTCAGAAATTATATAAAGACTCGGTTCCTGCTTTTTATCAAATTCTACCACAGAGTGTTTATTTAGAAGGTTGGGCAGCTTACGTAGAAGAATTGGGAGAAGAAATGGGATTATACCGTACCTTATACGATCTGATGGGAAAACACGAATGGAATCTGGTCCGATCTGTACGGGTTGTTTTGGACGTAGGATTGAATTATCAGGGATGGAGCGATGAAAAAGCCCTGGCATTTTGGAAAACCAATATTAACAATCAGGAAGACATTGCCATGCGCGAAATCGACCGAATGCGACGCTGGCCCGTTCAAGTGATCACCTATAAGTATGGTGCGGCCAGAATACTGGAAAGACGTAGAGCAGCAAAATTAAAAGGAGGTTTTAATCTGAAAAATTTCCATCAGGATATTTTATCACGCGGAGCGATATTTTAGGCCTTTAATTTATTTTCCACAAAATACATATCTACTGATCCTTTATTTTTAGCCACGATACCTCCCCGGTACTGACACTTATAAATATTTTTTACGTGCTTATAAGTTGCATCCGAGATATTGATGCGTCCATCTTCACCACTGCTTTCCATTCGACTAGCCAGATTAACGGTATCTCCCCAAATATCGTAGGCAAATTTCTTTTTACCAACCACTCCTGCGATAACTTTTCCGGTATGGATTCCGATCCGCATTCCCCAGTATTTTCTTCCCTCTCTTTCTCTCGATTTGCGACGTGCGTCAATATATTCCTGCATAGCTACCGCAGCGTTTACCGCATCCAACGGATTCGTTTTGTTGGCCGCAGGAATTCCTCCGGCACACATGTAGGAATCACCGATCGTTTTTATTTTCTCCATATTATTCTGCTCCATGATTTCATCAAATTTCATAAAACAGATATTGAGTTCTTCAATTAATTCGTCCGGTTCCATCTCTTCCGCCGCCGAAGTAAACGCACTAAAATCAGAAAAAAGTACGGATACCATTTCATAATTTCGGGGCGTCGCCACGCCGGTTTCTTTGAGTTCACGAGCGGTTTCTGCGGGCAAAATGTTTAATAAAATTTCTTCTGCCTTTTGTCGTTCCTCTTCCACTTGCTGGTGACTATGTTCGATTTCAATTTTTTGATTTTCGATTTGTTCGTTTTGTTGTGCAAGCTTTAAATTGGCACTACGAAAATAAAAAAGTCCCGCGAGGATCATCAACAAAATAAGAAAACCGATGCCGGACAATACGTAAATACTCTCTAGTTCTGCCTGTCTTTTTTCGAGATTTAAACGATCAAGTTCTTGCTGCTGGGTCAATAGGTTTTTATCTTTGGTCAGTAAATCTTTAACTTTTTTCAGTACATCATTTTCTTTGGCCAGATTTTGTTGTTGGAGTCGATCCATTTCTTCTTTTTGACGTAGTTCACCCAGCGCGCGCTCCTGCCGTTCCGTTTCCAGTCGTTGTGCAGTGAGCCGTAAAGTTTGTTCCGTGCGTTCTGCTTCTAAGGCTTTATTTCTCATTTCTCCCTCCTGAAGTGCGCGCTCCTGCTGTAGACGAATTAGTTCACTCTCTTTAGTTTTGTTTTCTAGTTGTAGCTTTTCGGACTCCAGAGAAATTTTGTCTTTTTCCAGGTTAAGCTGACTGATCATCAACTTTTGAATATCCTGTTGTACCATCATCAGTCGCATTTCTTTTTCTGAACGATTAAGTAAAAATTGCTGTTGGAGTAAGTCCTGTTGACGTTTACGATCTTCGAGCAAAAAAGAATCACGGAGGGTAAGGTGACGTTGGTAAAAGTCAAGAGCAGACTCGTACTCGTATAATTTTTCGTCAATATTTCCAGCCGTTGCGTAAATATCCGTCAGTAGCTTTTGGTTATTGTTTTTGGTCGCAATTTTTTGTGCTTCCTCAATCGACAACTTGGCATTATAAATATCATTTCCATTAAAATAAATAACCGCCAGCGTATAGACCAGGCTGGCCATTTCCTGATTGGGGTCTTTATTTTTGCGAAGTATTTTTTCCGCTTGACGCAAGTAATCAATAGCTTTGTTAGAACGTTTTAAGTTGTGGTAGGTAATCCCCAAATTAGTCATTAATGCTGACTGATCCACGTAAGCTTCTTTTTCGCACAGCACCTCGGTTTGCCTAAAATATTCCAGTGCTTCTTCATGGTTACCTAGCATACTATTGGTATAGCCAATGTTATTAAAAATCGTAGCCATTAAAACGGGATCGTTTTCCCTTTCAAGGATTTTTTTTATTTTTTCGTTATAAGCAAGCGCTTTATTCCGGAGATTATCATTTTTACAAAGCGAAACAATCTGCTGGTAAAGTTGTACCAGTGCTTCGTCATTCTTTTTATCTAAAAATAAATTTTCCAGCGCTCCAAAATACAACATGGCACTATCTGGTTGTCCCGCCAGGAAATAATTTTCACCAATTTTTTTATAGAGACCGGTACCTTCGGAGAGCTCAAAATCATCTCCGATAATTTCCACTGCTTGCTGGTAATAAGTCTTCGCCTGCTCGTAGAGGTTTTCCGCCTGATAAATATCGCCCATCTGAATCATCATCTCATAATGCATCATTTGATTTTCCTCCTCATCTCTTCTACCTTCCCGGATGACCTGCAATGCATATCGCAAAGCAGTAGGCAAATTACCCTCCTTTTTTTCAAAATAAGACAACTCGGCCAGGGTACGCTGGATCGCCCAGTTGTCATTGATAGAATTAGCAATATTGTAGGCATTTTTCAAAATCACCCGCACGGAGTCCGGGTCATCAATTTTTCTCGACTGATCTAACAATTCAAAAACAGCCGTACTTTCTGACAAACTAAACCCATCTTCCTGCGCCGTAGCAAAACGGACAAGAAAGCAAAAAACAAAAAGTAAAATAAATCTAGTACGTTTCTTCAAAATGTTTATTTACTGCATCCGATAACTCATACCAAGTCGGATAGTCGTCGCCTCCTGTGGATTATAAAGGAGATCATCAAAAGTTCCCGTTGCCCCAATCCCACCATAATAGGCGTTGAAAATATTTTTCACTTTTATAAAGGCATTAAAACTTGAACTGAGTTGCAATCGTCCCATCGCATCCATGCTAAAATAGCCAAAACTGGTAAATTGACGGGTATTCACATCCGTATAATTTCGATTGTTCCAGTCATCCGCAAAAATGCAATTTAGATGTACATAAAAACGATCAAACAGCTCAAAGGAAGCCTGTAGCTGACCAGAAAAATCCGGCTGCATCCTAACCTTGTTCAGTTCTCCTCCGCCGAAAGGTAATATTTCTCTTCCTCTGCTAAAATTAAGGCTCATGGCTACGTCCAGATTCCAATAAGACCATAGATTATCCCATTTAATGGTTGCCTGACCTCCGTACAGAAGAATTTCGGAAAGGTCATCATTGGCATAGCCGATCAGCGCTTCAATATTTTGTGGATTAGAAGAATTAATATCAAAAAATGGGGAAATAAAATTATTGGTTTGATTCAAAAACACATTAAAATCTGTTCTGATGTTTTTATTTATCTGGTAGCGCAATCCTAAATCTGCACTCCTGGTTCTTTCTGGTCGTACCTCTAAAGGATTGGTCTCAAAATCCGTAAAATTTGTTTCTCTAACTAAAAAAGTGTTAGCCCCGTAAAAGGGAGAAGGTAATCGGAAAGCCGTGGCGACCGCTCCGTAAAAGCTTGTTTTTTCGTTTATTTTATACAGTACTGCTACCCTGGGATTGATGGTTTTGATTCCTTCAGCATCGAAAGGACTAAGCTCAGAGAAAGTATCGTACCTGATGCCCGCAATTACGTTTAATCGTTTTAAGGATAAATATAGTTGAGAAAACAGGCCCCAGCTACCAATAAAATTATTGTCCACAAAAATAGGCCCACCCAAGAAAATAATGGAAGTATCCGTTGTAATGACCTGATCCCTGGAATTGGGATTTTGTAGAAAATTAATTTGGGGCTGATAAAAACTTCCGGCGAGATTAACTCCGACAATAGCCTCCACATTTTTTATAGGTTTGAAATTAAAGAGTTGTTCTAACCGTAAATCATCCGAAGCAGCATACTGGTACCGTCGTCCAGAAAAAAACCGATTAAAATTATTATTATTAATAGAATCTCTAATTTCCGGAAAAGGCTCTAATAATGTATTTACATAAAATTTCAATACTCTGGATAAAGAATTATCTACATAAATCGTAGAGGAATTATTATCCGTTCGGTGGCCGATATAATTAATATTGGTATTCATCCCCCATTTTGGTTTTCGGCGATTAAATCCAATGTTAACAGTATTGATGGTTTCTCCAGTAAAGGTAGAAGGATCCGCATAAGACACTGCTAATGGATTTAATCCAATTGAACTGTGATCTCTTCGATACATCTTACTAAAAGAGAAATTTAGTGATCGGTATTTTAGTTGTACACCCAATGATTTGCTGAGGTGTGGTAAATCTCCAATTACAATTTCGTTGGCGCTTCCACTATAGTTAGGGTTTCGTAAAAAACTGGTATCCTCTACGCCACTATAATTCAGAGGGTTGTACAAGTCGAATGCATCCAAGTCTACCCGCCATTTATCAAATTCCGTGGTACTTCCGTACATCGAAAATTTTAATACCCTTTTACCTTTACCAATTTTCCCACCAAACATAACACTGAGGTGGTTATACTGATTGTTACCGATACTCAAATCCGCTTGTGCGTAAATAGGGCGTTCCGTCTGCGAAGTGATAATATTGATAACACCCGCCGAAGCATCCGCTCCGTAAATAGACGCTCCCGGTCCAAAAATAATCTCGATCCTTTCTGCCTCCTTGATGGGCAGTTGGGCACCGATGGGCATTCCACTCACCACGAAAGGTTTGACAGGAAGGTCATTTATCAAAATTTTGGTATAGCCATTTCCCAATAATCCCCGCATCACGAAAGTTTCTCCTTCGAGGGCTGATCCTGGTTGGGAAACTCTGATGCCTGGAATCGTCTTCAGAACATCAACTAATGTCGTATAATTATTTTTAAATATCTCTTCCCGAGTCACTACGTAGATAGTGAAAGGAAGCTCATCTATGGATTGCAACGTTCGACTGGCGGACAGCACACGCTGATCGATTTCTCCGGTAGCATGAATCTTGATATCACTTTGTCCCAACCGATCAAAAGAAAGCAATTCCTCTGGCGGCTCCTGCGCAAAGAAATTCGAAAAGAAAAATAAGGTAATAATATAGAGGTAGTGTTTTTTCATAGGCCATCAAATCAGGAACAAGATAATTTATTTTCTTTTCCATCCGCAGAAATAAGATAATCCAACCGGATGAGTTGGTCATTTGATAGTTTTATATATTCCGCTTTTTCTTTTGTAAAAACATCTACAATCGTAGTCGTCTCACGGATCTGCTCACCGTCCATATTTCGGTAGACAACTTCACATGGCTTTTTTTGCATGACCAATAATACCAATTCATCGTAATAATTACAGTCAATCGGGTGATACTTATTATTCATGAGGTTATCTTTTACTCGCAGTTTAGGAGATTAGCATAATAATTGATTAAAAAAATAAGAAATAGGGTACACTTCTGTTCCGTTATCAAAGCTATTAAAAGCTACAATATTAAAAATTTTACCATTATGGGTCAATTAGCATTTTTATATACCTCTATAAATGTAATCAAAAGAAAGATCTTTAATAAAAGTCCGATGGCGAATGATCACCTTAAGGTGAATTCGACCCTTAAATATACGGAATGGACTGGAAAAAAAGACCATAATTGGCACGAACCGGCTAATTGGTCGAACGGACTGCCTTTTCGGTATCTCCACGCATTTATTCCTCGCGTTCCAAGAGGAAACCATTTTCCTCAAATCAATGATGATTGTAAAATCAATTTTACGGTTAAAAATCAAGGAATTATTTCTAATGAAGGATCGACAGAAATAACTAAACATGGATTGATGCAAAATCATGGCATCTTAAAAATTGAAAAAAAGGGAACACTGAGCAATTTTGGTAAGCTTATCAACCATGGTACCCTACGAAATGAAGGCCATATCAATTCGCAAAGTATTTTCTGCAATTTAAATGCAATAGTAAATAATGGAACAATCACCAAAGAATCCCGTATTCTGCAATTATCAGAGCTATTAAAACCTGAAGCTAATCCACTACTTGTTTTCGATTCTATCAGAAAACAAGAACTTGTAAAGACACAGAAAAGATGACAAACGCATTTTAATTAAAAATATTTGTGATTTTCTAGTCAAAACTTGTATTTTTAAATTTGTATTTTTTATATTTGTGCGTTGCATAATTATTGCATCCCACTTTGTCTCTTAACAGACTTTCACAAAAAGCAAAATATAACCTACCTGCAAGAATGCAATGAAAGCTTTGACGCGTCAATTGCACTTGTACTTATTCCTGAAACCTGACCTATTAACTCCATAGGGAGTTAAAATTTACCGAATTTTAAAGCCTTCAAAACATATGTTTTGAATACTATTATTTATTGTCGAGAGGCAATTAATAATCCTGTTGAATTAGAAGTTAAATGATAGCGATCAGTCTTTGTGGCTGCAAACACAAAAGGTATGATCACTCTAATGCTACCTCTAGCTTCTTTAAATCTGGTTGTATGACCGGGCCACACACTACTATTCTCTACAAAGTAATTATTTCCAAAGCGCGGAATAATCGTTTTAGTTGGTCGATATAGTCGTAAGTGCCTGGCATTTAGTCAGTAAATTCACAAACCGAACTTTTAAAAACGATTATGAAAAGGATTATTACCCATTTATGTTTGCTATTTCTCTGCACTCAAATCAGCGCTCAAAACTCCTCCGTTCCTTACACAGCAATGGATACCGTGCCCCCTTATCAAGACTATTTTCTCTTCGGCTCTAACCTTGGCTATTACTCCCCCTGGGACGACAAACAATTAGCCGACATCGCTGCCGGTGATAAAACCAAAGAGATTAAAGGCGTCGGAGTTAACTCACTCCGCCCCACGCTACCTCATAAGTTTTTAAAACGATGGGGACTTCACAACAAAATTGACGAATTTGAACACTATACCAGCTTAGGTATTGTCAATAATACCGTCTTTATTGGCTACCCTTCTGACGATCAAAGAGACTGGACAGAATACTGCCCAGACGACCCTTCTCAGGTATTTAAAAGGCTATACTATCCTATCTGGAACAATGATGGAACAGTCAACGAAGAGAATTATTATGCTAAATACCTGTTGGACGTAGTCAGCCTTTACAAAGACCACGTAAAATTTTGGGAAATATGGAACGAGCCGGACCTGGCAGAATCAGATCTCGCCTGGAGAGAACCTGGTGATCCGGAAGGCAGTTGGTGGGACACAAATCCTCAGCCTTGTGAATTTAAGCTTCACGCTCCTATCTTTTCTTATATCCGAATGCTACGTATCAGTTACGAGGTAATTAAACACATTGACCCGGATGCATACATCGCCGTAGGTGGTCTGGGTTACCCTAGTTTTTTAGATGCCATCATGCGTAATACAGATAATCCCAACGGAGGGACTGTTAGTCCCGATTATCCACATAACGGAGGTGCTTACTTCGATGTGATGAGTTTTCATTCTTACCCACATATCGACGGTAGCTTACGCGACTGGAATAACGATCTTGGCGACTTTGATTATTACCGACACTCAGATGCTGCGGTGGATGGACTGATTGCTAAAAAAGATGAATTTGAAGCGGTTTTACATTCACATGGATTTGATGGCCGGAGTCTGCCGGAAAAGGTTTTTATCGTTACCGAAACTAATATTCCCAGTAAGCAATTCGATAATTATATCGGTAGTAAGAAAGCGCAGCGTAATTATTTGATCAAGAGTGTTGTTGCCGCCCAGCAACATAATATTCAACAACTGTGCATTTACGATCTGGGAGAAAAAGAACTGGAATCAGAAGCTAGAGGTTCTTTTGACATGATGGGACTTTACGAAAGTCTCGAAGAAACACCTCCTTATCAGCAAAAAGAAACCGACGCTGGGGTTGCCTACAAAACTACTTCCGATCTCCTCAAATTTCTACGATATGATACACTTCGAACGGTTGCGTTGGGTTTACCTCCTGGTATCAGAGGAGCTGCTTTTAAAAATCCCTTTCTTGATGAATACACTTATGTTCTCTGGGCAGAAACAAAGCACGACCGTAGCGAATGGGTAGAGGAAGTTCCATTCCTTTTTCCACCCGCTTTATTACACGACGAGGTTAAGGTATTTGATTGGGACTTTTCTCGTTCTGGTGAAGTAACTACCGTAAGAGCCACATCAAGTATTTCCATTGGTGCTTCTCCAATCTTCATCCAGCCATCTACCCAAGTTATTTTGCCCGTAGAATTAGTGGCCTTTCGTGGATATCGTGATAATGCGGATGTTGTCTTAGAGTGGGTAACAGAATCAGAGGAAAATAACGATCGTTTTGTGGTAGAGCATAGTGCGGACGCCCGTGATTTTGAAGCTATCGGTGAATTACCAGGAGCCGGAACTACCAGCGAAACCCAATATTACACGTTAAAACATACCCGAGCGCTTCGTGGAAACAATTATTACCGCCTCAAGCAGATAGACATTGACGGTAGTTTTGAATACAGCGAAGTGATCGTAGTAGATATTCAATCCAAAGACTTATTTACGGTACGTCCTACTCAGGCGGATGACGAGATTCACGTAGAATTTTATGATTACTACGACAAAGATATTGAACTAGTTGTCTTTGACGTTCTTGGGCGCAAACGGATGGACGAGGTTTTACCTGCCGGCCGAAATGCGATCTCCATTGATGTTAGAAAACTTGACACTGGGCATTATTTTATCAGAATGAAAGTGAAAGGTGAAGATTACTTTACTCGTAGATTTTTGAAAGTGAAACTTTAAAAATACGACGTTTAATTCGTCAGATTTGCTCTTTTGTTAATGGTTAACAAAAATCCCTGTATGATTTTCATACGGGGATTTTTGTTTTTCGTATTTTAAAATCAAAAGTAGGACTGCGTTAGTTTTCGTAGCTTTGTTATTAAATATTTTAATTATGAATCGTATTATTTTTTTGTTGGGTATTCTTTTACTGCCATTTTTTATCTCGGCTCAGATACATACACCACTCTTCCCAGATTTGGCAGATGAGGCGCTTTTCGAAGCCATCCAGGATGAATACCTACCCAATAATGTACTGTCCTACGGAATGGCTCGTGATACGATGTTTTCTAAAATTTATAATATTAATGATAGCCTGACCGGTGTATACACTGGCCACCGAATTTATCTTGATCCGACGGTAGATCCTACACAGGCAGCATTTATGAATGGTTCCAATAACGGAATCAATACCGAGCATACCTATCCTCGTTCTAAAGGTGCCGAAGATGGTAACGCGCGTAGTGACATGCACCATCTTTTTCCGACGCGCACACCCGTTAATGCTGCCCGAGGTAGTTTTCCTTTTGCGGACATCAACGATAATATTACGGATACCTGGTTCCGAAATAATCAGTCACAAAGTACTATTCCTTCGACGGATATTATCGACGAATTTAGTGAATCCCGCAATGGTAGTTTTGAAGCTCGGGAAGACCATAAAGGAAATGTAGCCCGTGCCGTTTTTTATTTTTATACGATGTATCGCAATCAAGCCAATAATGCGGATCCAATTTTTTTTGAAACGCAACGCGCTACGCTTTTGCGTTGGCACCAAGAAGATCCCGTGGACCAACTAGAATACGACCGTACTTTTCAGATTGCCGCGTATCAGTCCGGCAAACCCAATCCTTTCGTTTTGGATACTTTACTGGCTTACCGTATTTACTGCACGGATAATATTGATGTTTGTGTTCTTCCCGTTCCAACGGTAATGATCGATTTGCCCGGATTTTCTTTGGGACAAAACTTACCTAACCCGATGACTAGAGTTACCCAAATTCCGTATACGCTAGGCACCTCTGCCAACGTTCAACTGCAGGTATACGACTTATTAGGTAATTTAGTAAAGGTCGTGGTCAATGATGTCTCACAGATCGCAGGCGATTATAAAGTTGACTTATACTTGGACCAAGCAGGCGTTTATTTTTACGAATTAGAAGTTAGAACTGATAACGGGAATCAGCGATTTGGTCGGCGACTGGTGGTAGGCCGGTAATCAGTAAATTTTATTTCCTGTAAAATTATGACATAAATCTTAGAAAATTCTCTGACAAATTCCTAAATACACAAATCCCTTTCTAAAAAAAGAGATACTTTTACCTTGTGAATAAACTAGCATGTATATTATTATTTTTAATCATCTCAGTATCTTGCAAAGACCTCATAACCTATGCTAGCTTTTTAATTAATCAAGACTTTATTGCCAACACGCTTTGTATCAATCGAGATAAACCGGTCATGAGATGTAACGGTAAATGTCACCTGAGCAAATTGATCAAAGAGAATCAGGAAGAACAAAACGATTCGCCCAATAATACCGTTAAAGAAAAAGAGGCCACTGTCGTTTTTTTACCTGAAATTTGCCAATCTTTAATTTTCAATATCAACAAGACTGAAAGAAGACAACCCGTCTTTTTTTATAAGAATATTTTTTCATCTTCTTATCTGAAGGAAGTTTTTCATCCGCCGCAATTCGTCTAAAAGCAAAGCCAACTTCTGGCTGATTAACACCATTTTAAAATAAAATATTTAACATGATAAAGAATATCTTTTTTATCGTGTTCCTTGGTATGCTATGCTCAACCGGCTCGCTATTAGCCTGTGATGCCTGTGGGTGTAGTGCCAGTAATATTGGGATTGGACTAATGACCGATTACCGAAGTAACTTCATTCGATTAGGTTATTTCAGAACACGGTACAAAGCCAATTCGGAACACGAACACGCAGGATCTGATATTTTCACGCAAGTAGATTTATCTTTTCGCTACGCTATCGGAAAAAACAAAAAAATATGGCTGACAGCTCATGTCCCTTTTAATGTTAATGTACGAAATAGCGAAAGTGAAGATCTTTCCATTCAAGGCTTATCGGATATCCGCTTGATAGCCAATTACGTCGTACTAAATAATATACCCGCTGGCGAAGCATCTACTTTGTACGTGGAAGCAGGAGCAGGTCTAAATCTGCCAACTGGACAATACGACGAAAATCTGCACGAGCGCAACCTCCCCGAAAATTTTAACCTCGGGAGAGGAAATCTGGGTTATATTATTCAAACGAATGCTATACTCGGCTTACCCGATTTTGGCCTCATGCTTAGCGGTAATTATCAACTGAACAGTAATACCCAATCAGGATATCATTTTGGTAATCAATTCAATACACAAATAGTCGGATTTAAGGAATTTATCGTTAATAAGTTCAAACTAATCCCCAACGCTGGTTTGTCTTTTGAATCTATCGCACAAGATGCTTATTCCAGCGGAAAAGCAGTTCCTGAAACTGGAGGAGAAGGCCTATTCCTTTCTTCGTCTCTTAATTTTAAAACTGAAAAGTGGCTCGCAGGATTTTCCTATTCGATGCCTGTTGCACAGCACTATTCTCAAAATACCGTAACTGCGAAAGAGAGAATTGCCATACATCTTTCTTTTATTTTTTAATCTTTTACAAAAATTTAATAATGAAAAAATTAATTTTCCCTCTAATACTATTATGCTCGTTTTCTTTTTTAATTACTTCTTGTGATGACGACGATAACGAACCAGAAACAATTGATTACGATTATCACGCACACATCAACTCACCGAATACAGATGATAAAAACGTGGGAGATACAATCCATATTCACGTTGACTTTGAAAGTCATGCTGGAGAACCGGTTCACCACATCTATGTTAAAATCTACAATAAAGCAGACAGCACGCAGGTTGTTTACAATGAACCTGACGACGCTCATGTACACGTAGAGGAAGGTGAATATGATTACCACGCTGACTTTCCGCTTACCGCAGACAAAGGAATCTCTGCGCATTCTGACTGGATTCTGGAAGCAAAGGTTTGGGGAAAAGAAGCCGGAGAAGGAGAGGTTGTGGAGTCTATTGAATTTCATGTTCATCCGGAATAATCTTTAGCCGTTGGCGATTGATTGCTCTTTACAATAGTTGTCTTCCGGCACTAAATTAAGGAAATCAATTAACGCTCAAAAAAGGGTTGTCAACATTACGCTGACAACCCTTTTTATTTATCAAATTTTTAATCTAAATATCCTCGAGCCTTCACTTGAAGTATAGACGCTAGCTGGATTAATTAACCAATCTATTAATTCACGAATCAAAAAATCCGCACATCCATCAATCCGCACATCAAAACCCTAGTGGCTCAGCCCTTAAGTTCGTACTAAGCAGTGTTTTCTAATACTTTCCCTTTGGTAAAGCCTTTGAATCTCCATTTATCGCATTTTGCTAATTCGTTGTTATAAAACAGAATATATTTATCAATTTTCGTTTCTAGA
>CALLPK010000027.1 GCA_938015415.1 uncultured Saprospiraceae bacterium | reverse complement strand
TAGCGGTTTTGGCCAGATCATAAACTGGTGCAGCAGATGCTTTCTCCGTTTTTGTTTCTTTCGAACTACAGGAAAAGAAAAATAAAATTATTGCCAGTAAAGTAAAGAGGAGGAGAATTCGCATATTGATTTGTAGGTTTTAGGTTTTTTAACCTCACTTAGTCGCGAGACAACTTCTGTGGGTTGATTAGTATTTGAAGCATAGTATCTCGCGATTTGCTATAATTGCATCTACAATTTTATTTACTTCTTTCTTTCATCGCTGTTAAGCCAAACTAAGTACCGTTCCGTAAATTCATTCACACCATCTCTTTGAATAGCCCAAAAATAGTATTCGATCAGATTGGGATTATTTTCGCAAAAGCTAAATGTACAGTTTTGAATCATTGTCACCGTATAGTAAGGCATGCTTTCAATCTGATCGGCCAGAATAATAGCCACCTCCCCTTTATTTAGATACCTCTTCTGACAGTCCGAATATATTTTTGTTATTTCCTGATTTGAGAAGAACTCGACCAATATCGGTATAGCTTTTTGGCTATAATTCAAAATGATTTTCGAGTTTGAATTTTCAGCTATTAATTGCGAACTATCTGTTTTAATAATAATAACATCAACTAGTGACTCAATTTGTTCTACTGACTGAGCGTTCATTTGAACACTAACTAATGACCATACAAACAGAGTTATTATTTTCATTATTGTAGATAATTATGAAATACAGCCAAAACAAGTTATACGAATTTATAATTTATACCCAAAATACAGCGCACACATTGACGACCAAATTTCCTCATCAGGCATAACCAACTCAACCACTCTAAACCCAAAACTCACAACTTAATCACCGGTATCTTCCCTTCCACAATTAACCGTCCCTCCGTAGCATTCTCAATATCTTTCACACTAACACCGGGTGCTCTTTCGAGCAATTTAAAACCATCGGGCGTCACGTCTAACACAGCCATATTCGTCACAATTTTTTTAATACAACGAACACCAGTCAATGGCAAAGTACAAGATTTAAGCAGCTTGGATTTCCCATTACGGCTCGTGTGGCTCATGGCCACGATGATGTTATCCGCAGAAGCGACCAGGTCCATCGCACCACCCATTCCTTTCACCATTTTTCCGGGGATTTTCCAATTAGCGATATCTCCTTTTTCGGAAACTTCCATTGCACCGAGCACGGTCAGTTGAATATGTTGTCCGCGAATCATCGCAAAACTAGTCGCCGAATCAAAAATCGAGGCACCAGGTAAAGGGGTAATCGTTTGCTTTCCCGCGTTGATCATATCGGCATCTTCTTCTCCTTCGAAAGGAAAAGGTCCCATTCCAAGAATCCCATTTTCGGATTGAAAAACAACACTAACTCCCTTGGGAACATAATTAGCGATCAGGGTTGGAATTCCGATTCCCAGGTTAACGTACCAGCCGTTTTGTAGTTCCTGAGAAATTCGTTGGGCAATTTGATTTCTATCTAGCATTTTTTATTGTTGAAATGTTGAGGTGTTGAATCGTTGAATCGTTGAATCGTTGAATCGTTGAACCGTTGAACCGTTGAATCGTTGAATCGTTGAATCGTTGAATTTATATTTAATAAAAAAAATATTGATGTTACATGAAGTATATCCGCTTGATAAAATAAGTCTTTACGAAATTACTACGCTCGAATCGATTAAACAAATCAACGATTCAACAAATCAACATTTTCCCGTACCGTTCGCTGTTCGATCCTCTTCTCGTAATCTTTTCCCTGAAAAATTCTTTGTACAAAAATTCCTGGCGTGTGGATAAAATTAGGATCTAATTCTCCCGGCTCGACCAATTCTTCGACTTCCGCAATCGTAATTTTCCCGGCCATGGCCATTAAGGGGTTGAAATTCCTGGCAGTTCCTTTAAAAATTAAATTACCAAAACGATCACCTTTCCAGGCTTTTACCAACGCAAAATCAGCGGTCAACGCATGTTCCAGTAAATGTGGTTTTCCATTAAAATAACGAACTTCTTTCCCTTCGGCTACTTCGGTTCCATACCCTGCCGGCGTAAAAAAGGCGGGAACTCCAGCACCACCAGCCTGACAACGTGCCGCTAGTGATCCTTGCGGAATCAAATCGACTTCGAGCTCACCACTTAACATCTGTCTTTCAAATTCTGCGTTCTCCCCTACGTAAGAACTCATCATTTTTTTGATCTGCTTTTTTTGTAATAAAAGTCCTAACCCAAAATCATCTACGCCCGCATTATTGGAAATGCAGGTTAATCCCGTAGTTCCCTTTTTCACCAACGCCGAAATACAATTCTCAGGAATTCCGCAAAGTCCAAAACCACCGACCATCAACGTCATATTATTTCTAATACCTTTGATGGCTGCGGTTGCATTTTTTACTACTTTATTCATGATTGGGGGGAAGTTTTGAGTTTTGAGTTTGGTTAGACCGATTTTTAATTATTGATTTGGGATTAGTAGATCAATTTTAGGATGCTTTCAGGTTTACTAATTTAGGCTCCTTCCAGGTTTACTAAACTACTCTTCAATTGGTGATTTAAGTTTAGTAAACCAGCTAGTGAGTAACTGCTGGTTTATAGTCTTTTTTATCAATAATTATTTTGGCAATTACTTCGGCCAGGATTTCCGAGGTTCCTCCACCGATCGGTCCCAGTCGGCTGTCACGCAACATTCGAGCGAGTGGGTATTCTTCCATATAACCATATCCACCCAAACATTGTAAACAATCGTAGATAACTTCATCCGCCATTTTGGTGGCTTTCATTTTTGCCATACTCGCTTCCTTAACCGGATATTCTCCACGGACCATTTGATCGGTAATCATATAATTAAAAGATTTGTGAATTTCGACGTCGCTAGCCATATGAGCAATCCGGTGACGAAGTACCTGAAAACGGTCAAGGGTCTTACCAAAAGCCATGCGTTCAGACATGTATTGCGTCGTATATTCCACGGCGTATTCTGCGCGTGCGTGTGCGTTGACGGCCATGATGAGTCGTTCCAGGGCGAGGTGTTGCATCAGATAGGCAAAACCTTTGTTTTCCTGCCCCATGAGATTTCCGGCGGGAATTCTTACGTTATCAAAGGCTATTTCTCCGGTATCCGAAGCACGCCATCCTAACTTATCCAATTTGCTGGCACTGACGCCGGGCGTGTCCCGATCGATGAGAAACATACTGATTCCCCGGCCTTTAGCCTCGGGGTTGGTTTTGGCAGAGACCACCAGATAGTCACTATAAACACCATTGGTAATAAAAGTCTTCGAACCGTTGAGCACCCATTCGTTTCCTTCTTTGACCGCCGTGGTTTTCATACCCGCAACATCACTACCCGCAAAGGGTTCAGAGATACAGAGGCAACCTATTTTTTTACCTTCAATGCTCGGACGCAGATATTCCTGTTTGATCCGTTCGTCGCCTTCAGCATTGAGATGCTGCATGGCGAGATAGACGTGCGCCCACATTGCGGCCGCAAAACCGCCGGAGTTGATGCGCTGCATTTCTTCCAGAAAGATAACGGTATAAAACAAATCCAGATCCATTCCTCCGTAGGTCTCGGGATACGCAATACCGAAGTATCCCATTTCGCCAAATTTTTCCCAAATAAACCGTTCAATGGTTCCAGTTTTTTCCCACTTTTCGAGGTGTGGTACTACTTCTTTTTGCAAAAAATCTCGTAATCCTTCCCGGAACATTTCGTGCTCTTCGGTAAAATAAGTATAATTCATGCTGATGGATTTAGGTTGGTATAATTTGGTATTGAATCTATTTACGTATTTGTAGCATTGGTCGTTACAATTAACCCCTAAAAGTAAGATTAACTGAGCAAAATAACCCCAATAACATAGACAATTTTAAAGATAGATAGTTGACAAATGAACTTTCTAATCGCCCTGCTTCTGATTGATAGGCCCTAAAATGGCCAATTTATGACTTAGCTATAACCACTTTGCCTCCTTCTTAGACGACTTCAATTAGTCAGAACGGTTATTCGTATGGCCTTTAAACCTTTAATTCCCTGTAATGGTGCCAGTTCCAGATCCTCCACGGTTGGTTCGATATACTTCTTCTCGATTAAATATTTAAGATATTTTTGGTATTCTTGACGATCTTTATCCTGCGAATACACAATCGCCACCTTCCCCGGAAGGGTTAGCCGATTGGCAGTGCCCCGGATCAGGGCTTTATCAATTCGCTTTTTCAAAAGCGCATACCGAACATTTTCGTTACCATCCACATCAAATTTTTTCTCATCCATCCGAAATCTAATCGTCATGGGAAGACTATATACTAAAATTAACTGAGCCGTCGTCATGCGGTGAGATAATTCAGACTGCAATCTGGCAATTCTCCTGGTTAGTTCACACATTGATTTTAATTGCCACAATCTAAATGTTTCCAGTTGTTGAATCTCAAAATTTTGCGTTTTGAGCAAGGAATTTCCCAGGAATAAATCATAAGAAATCCCATCGGTCTGATATCGTTCAAAATAATGTGGCAAGACCCTTTGCATCGCTGCTTCTGCTTCGTCTAAAAAAGCCACAATGGTCTGATTTATTTTCAACATACTAGCTTCGAAGTTTTTTCTTCGAATGGTAATAATCCCTAGTTTAGGATCAATCAATTGTTGATAATGCTCCCAATGCTGCATTAATCTTGGGTACGTATTTTTTATCTTTTGCAGGTGCGGATGAATGGCGGAGGTGATTAATTCGCGACTCTCTAATTCCTCGTCAGGTGTAAACATCTTTTCGTGTCCCAGTTGAATTTCTTCGACCAGGCGGATCAACGCATTATTTTTTTCTGGTGCGCCGTATTTTTTTGCCAATCGTAACATAACCAATAATTCCTGCCAATTTTCCATCATATCTGCCTGAATCGCCCGATTGCGTTGTATGGTAGACCCCACCACATCTGCTTGTCCATACAGTGGATAGACATTTTCGAAAATAATCGGTTTTGGCTCAACCGTCTCACCGGAAAGAATACGATTCGCCTCTTCCAAAAATCGCCACTCCACGGTAGGATGGATATTGGTATATTTTTTTCGAATAATCGCCCCAATCGCATTATTGATCTCGTCTACTTTACGAGACAAAGCCGAACGAAATAAGGGTTGAATTTCTCTGATTTTTATTCTGGTAAAACTATTTAACGCATAAGGTCCGGGAGCTCCTAGCTCTAAAATTCCAAAAATTTCTCCCGAACTACGTTCTAGTGGTGTAATATAAATACTCTGAATTCCTTCTATTATTAGTTGTTCTTCCAGTAGTGTCTTTTCTTTGATCTTATCAAGATTCTGAAAAATATTTGCGTGGCGATCATGGACTGCCTGATAATAAACAGACTGCTCGTATTCCTTGATTTTTAATTCGGTAAAATCCTTTTTCAGTAAATGTTGCCGAATAGTAAAAGTGTCAGCACTGCCGGATAGCTCGGAAGGTTTATATTCCGTCAATCCTAATCGTAGTCCAGGAATATTAAAATACGAAGAAAGTAAATCTTCCATTTGGGCAATGGTTCTTTCTTCCAGTACGGCATCACGTTGCAGCAAAAATTGACGAATACGCGACATGGCTTCTTCCTCCGTTACATCCACCAAATAGACAGCGACCAATCCGTGAAATTCGAAATGAGTAGGCGGAATTTTTTCCAGCCACAGGTCCGGTTTGTCAAAATTATTGATGAGTTCAAAAATTTCCTCTTCACTCAAAGCGGGGAGCGCCCGTTTCTTTTTTATTTCTAAATAATCAAGATTCAACGCTGCTTTATAATGGGTTTCTACAAGAGTATCATTTGCTCTGGCGGTAAAAATATAGGGATCTTTTAATGGGAACTTCTGACCATAAAAAGTATTGAGGATCATACATCCTGCTCGTACAATGGCGTCCTGCCGAATACTTTGGACATCTTTGTTATTGACGATACTTAGCCGGTTGTTCTTTAAAAATTTAGTAAACAGATTGGTACGATAAACCCCTTCCAGGCTGAAAGGACGCACGGCCTGCGCCATCTGCTGATCCTGTTGTGCAAACGCAAAAAGTCCGCTCATCAACAAATCAATGAAAGGTTTGTGTTTGGTAAGCAACCCAGCATCCCGAATTGGCGTTTGTAAATCCAGGGCTGCATCGAGTTGTTGGATAATTTCACGAGCAAGCAGCGCAGTTCCTCGATCCCGGCTATTGGTTTTACTTTTCCAGAATTTTATAAGCGGTGCAAAGCTCAGCAACGAAGTATAGGGAAAAGTGTTAAACCCCACTTGTCGGTCGATATCCGTATTTATCTGTGGAGTTAACTCTTTCATAGTTATAATTTTCGGACAATTTTTTTACCTTGTATTAAAAGCCAAAACCCAGCGTCACCCGGATTAAGTTAGCTCCTTCTCCCCGAAAAAGGCTGGTATTTATTACGAAAAAATCAACAGGAGCGATCCAGATACTACCACCGTAACCAACGTGCCAGGTGTCGGAGGTTTCACCATCCAACCAGACCTTTCCGTGATCGAAACCAGCGGTAAATCCATAAGAAAAAGGAAATAAGGCACCATCCTTTACATAACCTAACCGACAGCGAAAATCCGTTTGGTGATAAAAGCTGGTGTTGCCGTAAAAACGATCTCTGCGAAATCCTCTAAAGTTGGTATTACCATCTAAGATAGCTCCCTGGTAAAATTCAAATTCACCTTCAATATGTTCAAATCCTACTCTGGTTGCCAAGATAAAATTTTCTCGGTAATCCGTCGCAAAATAAAATGTTAGATTTCCGTAAGTTTTAAGAAAATTCCTGTTGGTCTCTTCTAAATTTGCTTTCCACGAAGCTCCCGTATTGAAACGCACACCAGTAGTTGGCATTTGAGCATCATTCACATTATTAAGCCCTACGTCAAAAACAACCCCTCCAAACCACTGCGTACCAAAAACTTCCGGACGGATTCCGATACCACTTTCCTCAATTATTCGGCCTTCCGTACGTTCTATGTTGCTTGCTTCGAGGATCGGGCCAAAGCGGATCGTTCCGGCATCAAAAGCAAACCGTCTCTTAAAATTAGGATTGAGTTCAAAATTAAATCTTCGAACGCGATAGAAATCAATATCTACCAGATCGTCCTTTTCCAGGTTGATAGTTTCATTTCCTAAACCAAAAAAGTTATCTACAAACTGCGGTGTGGCAACATTTGCACGCAGTAAAAAATCCCACTTACCAAACGTTTCCAAATAATCTCCCGTGTATTTGAGGCTAAAGGCATTGGTTGCTAAAGCATAAAGCCCCTGAATATTGTGAGAAGCCGCAAAAGGAGACTTTTTAAATTCATAATTTGTGATTGTAACGTTAGCCCCCAGAAATAACCCGTCGTCAGGATTAAAACCAAATAAGGGAAAGGGCATTAAAAAGTCGTACTCGTAATGAAAGTCTTTACGATTATAGAGATTAAAACTTGTCCGATTGGAAATTTTATTTTTAGTCCGTGAAGAAATATCTAAAATAGAATTTTCAGAATCTATGTCATAAATAATGGTCTTCCCTCCTTTACTTTTATCAATAAATTCATCTTCTCCTAATCCTCCGATCAGTCTTACTTTGATGCCCTGATTCACGTCACCCGAAATCTTAAAAACATCTTTATCGTCTAGCCCAAACAGTCGGATCTCCTGGGTTTCATCTGTATAAAAGGTACGTTCGTACGTCAGCTGATTACCTTCATCACGCATCCGGTATACCTTGACCAGCGTCTCCTTATCATTCTTTCGGGTTACCTCAAATAAATCATCTTTTTCACTTCCAACTACGTCAACTTCTTTTGCTCTGAATTCGTACAAATCCCGTCCGGTCTTCATTAAATTATCCCGGCGTTCCTTCATAAAGTTAATGATATTTCTGGCGGACATCGAGTAGGCTGGTTCGGGCCAATTTTTCTTAAAGGCTTCTTCAATGACCTCATCGGTCAGGCCCGTCTGAATCTTCTTTATTTGCTTTTCCCATTCGGGCCATTCTAGCTGAGTCAGGAAAGATTGATCAATTTGTCTTCCTCCATAGTTACTCCATTTTACATTTTTCACATCCCCTTCGTACGGTCTTAGCTGTTTTAAAAAAGGCATAGCAAGTCGAGCAATAAAAGGGGCAACACCATCATACTTGGCAAAAGGTTGATCCCGGTCCCGGGGAACGGCACGATAGTAGGTAACATCTTTTTCCTTATCCTCAAAGGAAGCCCAACGCCATTGGTCGTCATGACGATCAAAGTCTCCAATCACCATATCAAATAGACGGGATCGTAACAACCAGGGTTGGTCGATTTGATGCTTTCCATTTTTCACTACTTTTTCTGCTACTTTCGGCGTACTGACAATATCTTTGGAATTACCAAAACTGGGTTCGTCACTCCAGTCTTCGTCGGGTCGTTCTTCTACCAGGTAAAGCTCACCGCCATACGCCTGGTTGTCCAGCCCCAGCGTAGGTTGTTTAGGAACATAATAAATTTTAGGATTGGTATGGTAAACCTCAATGGCATCGGCGAGATCCGGGATTACAATGGCAGCAAAAGGGTGGGTAGATAAAAAATTATCTTCCACTATCGCTTGGGTACCCGTAATTTTATTAAAAGGATAAGGAATAAAACGGGAAGCATCTTTGGTCATGGACCGCATTACCCATTCTTTCCCCGTTGGATCAGCCAGTCGCAGTGAATTCGTTTGATTACCACCACCTCGTTTGATCACCTCCATTCCTCCTTTAAAAGTCGAAAGGTCAAGGGTTGGAAACTTATATTCGGGAATATAAACTTTCCGGTAATGGCTTCCTAATAGAAAATTGTGGACAGGTCCCTTTTTGGTGACGAGAGAGTTGGTAACCTGGGATTCAATCGTATCTTTCATCTCCTCATACTCAGTAAACTCTTCTGGCATATCGTATTCCTCAATAGGTAATGCTTCTTTTATTTGTTTACGAAAAACTTCCCGTCCCTCAGGATATTTTTTATCAGATGCAAAAAAGGAAAGCCATACCCTTCCGTCCTCATAGATATCCAGGCGCGCAAAACCTTTAGCCCCGTAAGCAAATTCAGAACCGTTGATTAATTTTACCTCACTAGTTTTGGCACCACTCCCACTGACCACAAAATGCTGTCGACTCGCCTGAATATATTGTAAGGTATGCTCATGACCAGAAACAAAAATAAAATTCCCGTTCTTTTTGGCAGCTCTAAGCAAATCCTTTTTCATTCTACGGTATTTGGGATGCGCAATGTCCTGTGTAATTCCAATGGTAGATCGTAAAATCAGGGGCACGGAACCTAGAACCGGTAGTGGTATATAAGCATTAGAGTTGATTATTGTAAATGGAAAAATATGATCCTTGACCGGAAATTTTCCTCCGTGTTGTCCACCCGATTCGAGCGGATGATGCATTGCTATAATCACGTTCTTACTCCGGTGTTTACGCAGGGCTTCTTCGAAAGCCAAAAAGAAAGATTGTCGACTTTTAATTTCACAATCACTATTTATTTCCGGATTTCGATCCCAATTTTCCAACCACCATTGGGTATCAATTACTACCATCACCAGTTGATCGTTTATTTCAACGATGTCCGGCCCTCCACACCCGGGTTTTGGTAAAAAATAGTCTTGCCAATCGTCCTTGTCTGCAATTCCTTCATTTAGCTTTTTTTGAATATATTTTTTTTGTCTGACCACTCCGGGGATTCCCTGGGAGTACCAATCGTGATTGCCAGGTATAAAGATGGGACGTCCCGGATAATTTTTTAAGACCCGTAACTGAGCGTCCATTTGAAATTCGGCGTACGCTCTCTTTACGGGATTATCCTTGGGGGGCATTCCGACGGGATAAATATTATCTCCTAAAAATACCAGTGTACTGTTTTCATCCGCTTCTTCAAGTTGTTTTTCCAACATTCCAAGTGCGGGAGCAATTCCCTCTTTGGGAGACTTCCCGACGTCACCGATTAAGAAAACGACGTGTTCTGGTTTTTCGGCAGGTAATTTATGTTCATCCCATCCTTCTGCTTCTTTAGCGACGTGAAGTTTGAAGTTTGCGCAAGAATATCCTGTCAAAAGGAATATGCTAAAAAGGAAAAGCGATTTTACATTAATTAATTTATTATGTGACATGTTTCTATTTAAATAATTTACAAAGAATACTTTCGTTTAAGTATCCGGGAGACTGGATAAATTAACGTCGTAGAATCAAATTTTAAGGAAAGCGCATTGGCAATTTCATAAACGTGCACCCTTAACCAGTGTAGCGAAGGAGAGATTTGGTTAAAGGTGGAACTCGCGATCGACAGGGTAGAAAATAGCAGAATCAGGGGTTTCATATATATTATCTTAGGAATGAATCGTGTCGGCAGCTATAAAACCCTTTTTCACCTTGATTGTTCTACGATAATTCTTGAATGTATGATTGAAAAATCATGAGGTTTCCGTTACTTCCCAATTATGATATACTTGTTGGACATCATCATCTTCTTCAATTTTTTCAATTAGTTTTTCAATGTCCGCAATTTGCTCAGGAGTATCTAAAGTTTTTGTTACGTTTGGGATTCGCTCAAATCCGGAAGAAACGATCTCCAGGTCTTCTTTTGCTTCTAATGCTTTTTGAATAGAGCCAAAATTCTCAAAGGAAGAGAAGATCATAATACCATCTTCTTCTTCAAATACTTCTTCTGCACCAAAGTCAATTAGTTCTAATTCCAGCTCCTCTACATCCAGATTTTCACCTTTCACCTGAAATTGGCACTGGTGATCAAACATAAAGGCCACCGAACCGGAAGTTCCAAGGCTACCATTACATTTATTGAAATAACTACGGACATTGGCGACGGTACGGTTGTTATTATCTGTAGCCGTTTCGATGAGAAAGGCAATTCCGTGGGGACCGTATCCTTCGAAAAGGGCCTCTTTGTATTCTGAAGTATCTTTATCAGAAGCATTTTTGATGGCCCGTTCCACGTTATCTTTGGGCATATTCGCCGCCTTAGCATTCTGAATCGCTGCTCGCAGACGTGAATTCGTATCTGGATCAGGCCCTCCTTCCTTAACCGCAATCGTGATTTCTTTTCCTATCCGCGTAAACGCCTTGGCCATTGCAGACCAACGGGCCATTTTACGGGCTTTTCGATATTCAAATGCTCTTCCCATCGAAGAATTAAGTTTTAATTGGTAAAAAATATGGTCATTCAGGTTTTTTCTTAATACTTGCAAAAATAATAAAGTCAGGATCAAAAACAAAAGGCTCAGAAATATCCGCTTGTTAAGAAACAAAATTAGTTATCAAATTACATAAAATAAGCCAGGACACAATAGCTCATGCCCCGGCCGATTTAAATAGTTTCTTAAAAATTTTACAACGGATAAACCCGTTCAAAATTGATAGTGAATAATCCCAGTCCATTTTCAAAATTAGATTTAATGGCAACTGGTTCGGAAAAAGGTCCGAAATCTTCGGAATTCCTCTGTAGAATAAGCGAGCGGGCAAACTGGTAATAATCTTTCGTCACCGACCGCCAGACTAGAAACGTTTGAATATCCTCCTGCTCATTTTGGAAACGATTGATATTGATTTGTAATTTATAGTCTTGACCATTAAACGTTTCGTCGCTCAGAAGTGATGCATCAAATAGAGATTCTTCCAGATTAAAGTCTAAGGAAGTGAGGTAATGGGTTTCGAAATTAATATTTCCATCAAAATTACGGACGGAGAAAACCGCTACTTCATAAAAATTTTCTTCCTCCGTTGGATCCGTAAATTCTACGGTGACCCGATCGGTACGATCCCCAAATTCGTCAATTCCGGCATCTTCCTCCAACTCAAATCGAAAGGGAACTACCTCGTTAGGTACGACCGCGGTAGCCGATGCCTCTTCGTAGTCAGGGTGATTGACCTTTAGGGTATATTCCTGACCCGGGTTAAAAACAACGCTGGTATTCTCTTCAATATGATTGAATCGGAATTGGAATTGACTTTCCAGATAAGGAAGCGTGGTCAATAATTGATCTCCTGAAAAAAGCTGAACGGTGGAGTTCGATAAATTTCCGGTATTAAAATCACTATTTTCCAGAATGGCGCTACTTCGATTAACCAAAGCTACCAGCGAAGTATCTGTATTGGAAAAAAAGGCGCTCGTAACAATCTGATCTTCGTGTGGCGGTGGATCTACTTTTAAGGTGGTAGTGAAAAAATCTTCACACGAAGTAAATAAGATTAAGGCCAGTGTAAAAAACAATATATTTTTCATAATAATTTTATTTTAAGTATTAAAAACAACTACGCTCAACAAACTTCCACGAATGCTAGAATTCAAACCTCCAGGCAAAATAAGGTAAAACCGGAAACAGACTAGCTTGCTTTAGTACATTCTCGGAGGTACCATTTTCGAATTCAGAATCAACAAAAATAAAGAATGGATTTTGATTATTGTAAACATTGTATGCCCCCAGCGACCAAGTCCTTTTGTATCGTTTTTTCTGTTTAGAAAACTCCATTCCGATATCCATCCGGTGGTAAGATTTCATTCTGAAGTTGTTGCGCTCTTCATAATATTCAACGTCCCTTGATCCACCATTAAATACATTTCTAAAGCTGGCTGGAAGCCCCATATTGGGATAACTAACCCGATAATTTGAATTGGCCAGCGTCACCGCATTGCCGGTTCCATAAACCCAGGTTCCGCTTATTTTTATCCGCGGACTGAGGTTGTAACTAGCCACCACACTTAAATCGTGCCGTCGGTCGTACTTAAAATCAAAGGTTTTTCCAAAATTTAATTCTGCAAAAGTACGGGTAGTTTTAGACCAGGTATACCCCACCCAGCCGGTTAAACGGCCCGTTTTCTTCTGTACAAAAAATTCGGCACCGTAAGACTTTCCATCTCCCTGCGTCACCCGATCCTGCCAGTCGTTTAATTGAAAAAGACTAGCCCCTTCTTTATAACTAACCAGGTTCGACATATCTTTATAGTATCCTTCAATACTGATTTCGTATTCTTTGTTAAAAGTCTTGGCTGCACCGAGCGCCACCTGCCAGCTGTCCTGTGGTTTGATCCTGGCGGTGGTCGGTAGCCAAAGATCAGTCGGCAGACCAATTCCATCATTAGTAAGCAATTGTACATACTGCCGCATCTGGGCATAAGAAGCTTTGATCGCCGTACCATCTGGTAAAAGGTAACGCATTCCAAGACGAGGCTGCAATGAAAAATAACTTTTTTCGGACAGGCTAAATCCAGAAAAATGCAGGCCCGCATTTACTTTAAAATTATCGCCAATCTTAAAATCATCTTCAACGTAAGTTGCAAATTCCCAGGCGTTTACATTTGGTTGTCCCAACAAAGTATCCAGGGTAAACGTACCGTCATCATCTTCGGAGAAGATATCCAAATCAAAGGCGCCCGGCTTAAAAGTATGGTTAATCACACTGGCACCAAAACGGAAGTAATGCTCCGGATTGGGAATAAAATCAAAATCAATCTTAGCCGATAAATCATTGATGCCAGAATTATAGTTTAACGCAAAAGAAGAGACTTCCCGACTGCCCGCAAAAGTATAAATATCTTCTTCTTCCGCTTTGGTATCAAAATTATACTGACTGTAAGTAAGCGAAGCATTGCTAAATAATTTGTTATTCCACAAATGATTCCAGCGCAACGCAGAAGTAACATTCCCCCACGTCAATCCCGCTTCGGTAGTGTATTCATTCTGGTTACCACCAAAGTCATCACGGTACCTTTCTCTAAAATAAAAATCATCTTTCCCAGCGTATACACTAAAATACAACCGATCCTTTTCAGAAATCTTATGATTGATTTTAGCATTAATATCGTGGAAAAAATAACCGAGCCCCCCCGTACTACCTTCAGATTCAAAACTACTTTTAATAAAGGGCCTGGCCAGTAGATCTATGTACGTACGACGCCCTGAAATAATCAGCGAAGTTTTGTCTTTTTTGATCGGACCTTCGAGGGTAAGCTTGGAGGCAATCAACCCAATCGTTCCGGTTCCATGCCAGTCGTTCATGTCTCCTTCTTTCATATTAATCTCAATGACCGAAGATAATCGCCCACCGTACCGGGCCGGAAAACCTCCCTTGGTGAGGGTCACATCCTTGATTGCATCGGCATTAAAAACAGAAAAGAAGCCAAACAAATGCGAAGCATTATAAACGGGTACGCCGTCCAGTAAAATCAGATTCTGATCCGGACTTCCTCCACGAACGTACAAACCATTCTGCCCTTCCCCACCCGACTGAATTCCAGGCAATAGTTGTAACGCTTTGAGCACATCTACTTCTCCAAAAAGCGCAGGTATTTGTTTGATCTGAGCTACGGGTACTTCAACGGTACTCATCCGGGTTCGCTCCTCGATTCGATCTTTCTTTTTGGCAACCACTTCAATTTCCTCGAAGGCTAGTTCGGCGGCCAAGTCAATATTGAGGGTAATATCCTTATCCAGATATAAAGAAAGGTTCTGGTCTTTGTAACCAATATAACTGATCGTGAGCAGGACACTGTCCTTCGGTAAGGTGAGACTATAAAATCCATAGGTATTGGAAACCGCTCCTTTTTCGGATTGATAATCGTAAACATTGGCGGTGATGAGTTTTTCTCCTGAATCCAGGTCTTGAATATAGCCACTGATCGTAAATGTTTCGACCTTTTGGGCAAGGAGGTGACAACTACAAATAAGTAGTATCCACAACGTGAGGGTTGTTTGTTTCATAAAATGAGTGTTTTAGTTTTATAATAGCTTTAAACGCGCTCCTGAATTCCCATCAATTGACTACAATTGTGAAAATTAAAGGAAACCTTACTGCAATAACGGTGGAAAAGGGGAATTTGTCGCTTTTCTTTTAGTTAATTCTTTGATAAAATTTTTCTAATTTCCTTTTTCATATCCCAACCACCAAAATTACCAGAGGTCATTAATAATAAATTCTGTTCTTTCCAACCAAACCTTCTAAGCGCCTTATCAAGCATAGTATATTCATTTTGAATGACCGTCAGATTAGGATGGTTAAATGCTTTTTGAATGTCAGCAGGTTTAATGGCAGGTAATTTTTTCATTTTCAAGGTGTGCTCGCTGTAAAAAACGAAAGCCCGATCCGCTGCGGCCAGGGATTTTTTGTAATGAGACAGGAATTTTTTATTTAAACTACTAAAAGTATGTAATTCGACGCAGGCGATCAGTTTTCTCCTGGGGTACTGTGCTTTCATAGCTTCGGTAGTTGCTTTAACTTTGGAAGGAGCATGAGCAAAATCTTTGTAAGCGAGCGCAGTATTCGTTTTGCACAAAAAGTCCAGCCGTTTGGCAGCTCCTTTGAAAGTTTTGATGGCGCTGAAAAAATCAGCGGACGTAACGCCTAGATTCAGGCACAAAAAATACGCAGCCTGTAAATTTTCCAAATTATGCGCCCCAAAAATCTTAAGTGGAATTTCCTTTCCACTATCAGGCATTAACAACGTTTGGTTATTTTTTATCCGAAAGTTAAATCCTTCGTATGGTATCACTTTACAAACAATAGAAGCATCGGCCATTAACTTTGGTAAATGCGGATCATTTTTATAATAAAATAGTTTCCCCGAAACGGGCATTGACTGCGCCAGTAGCAGGAACTGATTTTTATAATCCTCAAAATCAGGAAAAACATTAATATGATCCCAGGCAATGCCGGTAATCACCGCTAAATCGGGTAAATAATGTAAAAATTTAGGCCGTCGGTCGATGGGAGAACTCAGATACTCATCCCCTTCTATAATCGTAACCGGGGCGTCCGAAAAGCGGGCCATCGTTTCAAAACCATCCAACTGCGCTCCGACCAGATAATCAAAGTCTTTTTTAAGGTATTTTAAAACGTGCATGACCATACTGGTAGTAGTAGTTTTACCGTGACTTCCCGCAATAACCACCCGTTTTTGTCTCTTCGCCTGCTCGTATACATAAGCAGGATAGCTATAAATGGGAATATTCAGTTCTTTGGCCCTTTGTAGCTCAGGATTATCGGGACGAGCGTGCATTCCGAGGATCACCAGGTCAAGCTCTTTGGTAATCCGGTCGGGATCCCACCCCATTTTTTGAGGAAGCAATCCCCGAGCATCAAGACGATCCCGTGCCGGGTTATAGATCTCGTCATCAGAGCCACTAACGGTATGATGATTGTAATATAATGCTAAAGCGATATTGTGCATAGCACTACCTCCAATGGCAATTAGATGAATGCGCATTTTTACTGGTTATGTAATGGTAAAGACAGATATTGTCAGAAGAGGGCAAGTTAATATAATATCCAAGAATTTAATCACGTTATTTTACCATATTTTATAGCTTTAATGTACTTTTGTCCTAATCTACTAATTTATCTATAATGAAATTTTTTAAAAACTTAAAAAAACTTCTACCTTTTATTATCTTTGCTGCAACAACTATAAGTTTTTCTAGTTGTAATAGAGGAATGGGTTGCCCTACTTTTTCTGTTAGTGATACCATAGAAGTGCTTTCCACTCAACGATTATCCACACAACTCCTTTTTGAGTAGCCCCTTTTAACCCCAAAGGGCCAATTAAGACACAAAAAAGATTAAATTTTACTCCTGATAAACCATTTAAGGTTTTTAGGCTATTACACTGTACATTTTAAAAGGCTAAAAAACATGGACATCCAAACACATGGGGTGTACCTTACTGACGATGGTTCTCACTCCATTATTTCGGAGCAATTTAATGAGAGCTATCACTCCAGGCACGGTGCCCTTAAAGAGAGTTTGCACGTATTTATTAACGCTGGTTTAAAAGCAATAAATACCAAAGAAAACATTAAAATTCTAGAAATCGGTCTTGGTACCGGCTTAAACGCCTGGTTGACGATGCTAGAAAATCAAACCCTAGGTAAAAAAATCGAATTTACGGGAATCGAACCTTATCCAATTTCTCTGGAAATGGCCCAATCTTTAAATTATCCTGCTGTTGCGCAAGCACCAGGCGATGATGAGAAACATGAAGCTTGTTTCTTAAAAATTCACGAAGAAGCCTGGGAAACACCCATCGAATTTGATCATCAATTTACATTAATTAAGCGTAAAAAGACCCTGGCAGATTTTACTTCTGATCAGAAATTTGATCTGGTTTATTTTGATGCCTTCGCACCTAATGCGCAGCCAGAATTATGGACTGAAGCGGTTTTTCAACAACTTTTTGAATTAATGGCTCCTGGTGGTATTATGGTTACCTATTGTGCTAAAGGAACCGTTAAACGTGGTTTGAAAGCCATTGGTTTTACGGTGGAAACACTAGAAGGACCTCCTGGTAAAAGAGAGATGATCAGAGCGATTAAACCAACTTAATAATTGAAATAATTGCAATAAAAAAGCGTAAGAAATCAGATTTCTTACGCTTTTTTATTGCGGCCTCTCCGCTGTGCTGTCTTCTCACTTAACACTTTTCATGCGCCCGCTCGCCAGCTTTTCTACCAATGTAGCAGAACGAAATTTATTCTGTCTAGCGATGGTAACCGCTGCTTCCGCTGCTTCCCTACTAGAAAAATCTACCAAAAAAAGAATCGTTTTTCCCTTCCATTGCTTTTGCTCAATCGTTCCATAAGCTTGAATAGATGATAAATCAGGGATCGTTGTATTGTTGTATGTTCCTAACCGGACACCATAAGGTGACATTTTCTGCGGCACTGCAACTGCCTCCGAGGTAGCTTTTGCTACGATCAGGCTCTTAGGAGCACCGTTGGTAATGGCTTTTTTAGAAGGATTCTTACTTACCTCTTCCCTCTTCACCTCCTTATCTGCCGAAACCATCGCATCGTATAGATTTATCTCCTCTGTAGCACTCGTCGTTTGGCTTATTTGAATTGGAATAGGAGCGGCCTCCTGGTTTGACGTATTTACTGGGCTACTGAGTGGCGTTTTATGAACCGAAATCATGTTAGAAGGTTCATCGCTCAATACGGACGTTTGGGATTCGTTAGGGCGCGCTGTGACTTGATTTACAAAAATACTGGTGGCTTCCGCTTCTGGCGGCTTAGGCAATGCCGTCCGGCAAACAAGCATATAGTGACTAGCAAGTTGTGGTTCCGCCTCCATCGCTTTTTCAAAGTAAGGAATGGCTTTTTCGTAGGCTTGGATATCCATCAAAAATTTTCCATAAGCAAGATAAGCGGCAGGGTTATCTTTTTGGCAATTCATATAACTATGAAAAACACTTTCTGCTGCCACCAATTGCCGGGTAGCAGCTAGAGATTGGGCCATCTTTAGTTGATCAGGATGACAGTCATTCATTTGCCCAAAAAATTCCTGATAATAACGGCTGGCTAAGTAATACGCTTTCGAGTTGAAGCACTCATTGGCCAAGGCCAGTTTTTTTTGCGCCCTTAAAGGCGAATAGATAACTACCGTAAGTAGTAAAAAGATTGAGGTTTTTTTAAATATGTTCATGTTTCGGATTTTTTACTTAACAACTACGAAGTTGTTTAAGAATTACCACCATTTAGGGACTAAATACAATAGGATAGCTCAAAATAGAGCAACCTATACAATGTCTGGTAATTGTTTAAAATGAATGTATAATTGTGCAGTAATTATTCGAAAAAGATCCTAAAGCGAAATAGTAGGATGACCGGAAAGTTAATGTGTTCTATAACAAAGATAATGACCTTTTGGTATTTATGCAAATCTCTGGAAGGGCCTTCCAGGGGTTTGAGGTACTTAAGTAAGCTAATTTTACTCAATAAAATGGAGACAATGAAGGAACATACTAGATTATTTACGATGGAGTCTCTTCCTTTTCAATTCTATTTTTAGGTCGGATAATCAGCCTCAGAGACTGATCGTAGGTAAAATAGTTCCATACCCAGTTTATGAAAACAAATACTCGATTTTTCATTCCAATCAAAGAAAACAGGTGAACAAACAACCAAACAATCCAGGCGAAAAAACCCTGAAACTTAAATTTTGGTAAATCTACTACCGCACGATTCCTGCCAATGGTCGCCATCGATCCAAGATCTTTATACTTAAAAGGTTTAAAGGGCTTTTCCTTCGCTTGCAGTTTAAAATTATAAGCCAGATTTTTTCCTTGTTGAATTGCGACCTGCGCAACCTGTGGATGCCCTTTAGGATAGTCCGGTTCTTCCATATAAGCAATATCTCCGATGGCGTATACATTCTCTACGCCCGCTACCCTGTTTTCACGATCTACCTTTATTCTCCCTCCCCAGACGATACTTTCTTCCGGCAGTCCAGCCACCGTATTACCCTTAATCCCGGCTGCCCAAATCACTTTGTTCGCTTGAATTTTTTCTCCTCCTTTGATGTGCACATGTTTGCCATCAAAGTCTTCTACCCGGGAATTTAATTTGATAATCACACCCAGCTCCTTTAAAAACTCTTCCGCCTTTTGAGAAGCTTCTACGGACATTCCTTTTAACAAACAATCTCCTCCCTGGATTAGATAAATATCTATTTCATTAGTGTCCAGTTCGGTATAGTCTTTTGGAATAATATATTTTTTCATTTCTGCCAGTGCACCCGCTACTTCCACCCCGGTAGGTCCACCACCAACAATGACAATATCAATCAACCCCTGTCTTTCTTTATAGTCCATCGTAGTGATCGCCCGCTCGTAATCGTAAAATATTTTGTTTCTGAGCGTTAAGGCTTCCCCCACCGATTTCATAGAAAAAGCCTTACGGGCAATCTTTTCATTACCAAAAAAATTGGTGTCCGCACCAATCGCTAAAACCAAGTGATCATAGTGTAGTTCGCCCAATAAAGTATGAATCCGTTTATGACGGGTATCTACTTTCGTTACCGTCGTAACCCGAATAAAAACGTTTTTTCTTTTTTGAAATAGTTTCCGTAATGGAAATAAAATAGAAGAAGGCTCTAGTCCTGCCATGGCCACCTGATAAAATAGCGGTTGAAACTGATGAAAATTATTCTTATCAATCAAAATCACCTGAAAATTCATCTTCGACATCTTATCTGCTAAAGTAAGACCGCCAAAACCACCCCCGACAATAACCACGCGAGGTTGCGTAGAATCCGGGATATTTATATTAGCAGCTGACATAGACAATTTTTTTGATGATTGAAATAGGTCTCACTAAACGCAGGACGGTTAGTTTTAATTTGTAAAGATAATAATTTTGTATTTAAGCTACGATTGTACTATCTTTCGGATCGAATATTATATTCAAACTTTAAAAACCAAAAAAACATGGCAGACGAATTAAACAACCAACTAAAAAACATTAAGAAAAATCTAGCGACTAAGCTTAAAGATGCCGCCTTAGATTTTACGACCCTGGAAGTGACCACCCTCTCCGGAAAGGTAAGCCACATCATGGATGGAGGCAGCAAAAAATTTCTAAAAACAGAAGATATTCTCAAAAAAATCAAAGGAACTGCCGACGGAGAAATCGACTTGATTGCACATACGCAGATTCACTTTGACCACGATACGATTAACTTTGTCAAGGCAGGGATGCGAGAATCTGAAAAAGAATTATTCATGTTACACCAGGATGCCATCCGATCAGCCAACGAAGGAAGAAACGGATTTCTGGGATTATTACAAAAAATAATTGTTTAATTCTGTTTTAAACGAACCAAATGGGCAGCAATCTTCGAAGAAGGTTGCTGCCTGTCTTTTTAATACTCAGAAGTTCTCAAATAGCCCTCCCTTTTGGTACGTCGAATTGAACTTCTGTTGCAACTATAATTCTATTTCATGATTCCAATCAAGCACACCGTGAAAGATCGCTTTTTGCGATACGTAAAAATTGACACCCAATCAGATCCTAATTCTGAGACCATTCCTTCAACTCCTAAACAAAAAAACCTGGGAAAAATCCTGGTAGCCGAACTACAGGAAATGGGGATCACCGATGCCCACCTCGACGAATGGGGATATGTGTACGCGACCATTCCAGCGACTACGGATAAAGCAGGTGTTCCCGTTCTTTGTTTTTGCTCGCACATGGATACAGCCCCCGATTGTACGGGTACGAACGTGCGGCCAATCGTCCACGAAAGATGGGACGGACAAGATATCGCGCTACCGGATGATCCGGAAATTCTGATCAGCACAAAAAAACGACCGGCACTCAAAGATCAAATCGGAAAAGATCTGATCACCGCAAGTGGCACCACCCTACTCGGTGCCGATAATAAATCTGGTCTTGCCGCCATTATGGACGCCGCTAATCATCTGATGGCACATCCGGAAATCAAACACGGAAAGATACGTTTGCTATTTACACCGGACGAAGAAATTGGTCGAGGCGTACAAAAAGTAGACATGGAAAAGCTGGGAGCAGACTTTGGATATACCGTGGACGGAGAAGCGGTAGGTTCTTTAGAAAACGAAACCTTTAGTGCCGATGCGGCGAAAATTGAGATTGAGGGCGTTAGCATTCATCCCGGATTTGCAAAAGGTAAAATGGAACATGCCATCAAAATTGCCGCTGCGATTATCGACCGTTTACCAAAGGATCGTCTGTCTCCCGAATCGACTTCGGACAAAGAAGGTTTTCTGCATCCAACTTCCATCAACGGAATGCTGGAAAAAGCAACCATCACTTTTATCATCCGGGATTTTGTAACGGCGAATTTAAAAAAACATGCAGACTTACTACAAAAAATTACCGATGAGGTAATGGCGGAGTATCCAAACTCGACTGCTACGTTGACCATATCAGAGCAATACCGGAATATGAAAGAGATTCTGGATCAGTACCCACAGGTAGTGGCAAACGCGGCAAAAGCCATTGAGCGAATTGGTCTTACACCCAAACCTTCCAGTATCAGAGGTGGAACGGATGGTTCAAGATTGTCTTTTATGGGACTCCCCTGCCCAAACATTTTTGCGGGAGAATATGCCTTCCACGGAAAAGAGGAATACACTTCCGTCCAGGATATGGAAAAATCTGCCGAGATGATTGTAGAAATTGCGAAGGTATGGGAAGAAGGAGCTACTGCGTGATATAAAGGTCTGAAAAAAGGTCAAAGTCTGTGAATTCGTTCACAAACTTTGACCATTTAAAACCACTAATAAATATTTAGTTAATACAGTGTGTATTTAGTTTTTTTGTACAAAATTGGTCTCCGGAAATGCGGGAGAATTCAATTTTTTGATTTTGAATACTTCGATATCATTTTGTAATTTCAGTGCTAATTGATAAGTACCTACCGATAATTCACTAGTAGGAATTTCAATTTCATTAATACCTTCCATAACCGCAGTTTCGCCTTTGATCAGCAAGTCTCCCATGTTGGTCATAACCCGGTAAGAGAAGGCACCCGGAGCTTTACAATCCACCTTGGCACGGTAGTTTTCGTGGGTAGCAGAAGCGGCCACTTGATTCAAAAAGAATTTAGCATTTTCTCCTTTTTTACTAAGTACTACTTCGTGTGAAAAACTACCGGCTCCGCTATTTTCTACATTAACTAAACGGTAGAAAACTCTCATTCCCGCTTCTTGTTTATCAAAATAATGGTATTCTCGACTATCCTTATCAGAATCGGTAGCTGGCAATGTAGCTAAAGTAGAATAGTTAATTCCATCACGCGATTTTTCAATCATAAATAACGAGCAATCAACTTCACTGGAGGTAGTCCAGGTTAATCTATTCCCTTCTGCGGTTTTTTCTCCTTTTAACAAAGAGGTAAAAACTACGGAAGCAGGAGTAAATGATACCAGAAATAGCGATAAAGCACAAGCGTACATTGCTAACTTACGCGCACTGAGAGGATAATTCATGTTCGGGATATTTAGTTTGATAATAATAACATTTATCCAGAAAAAACTATGCCACGTATTTTACACTTTTAACAAATAAAATATATCTTACACTTATAAGTCACTAAAAACATATACTTTATACCTTTAAGCAAAAAATATATATTTTTTGTTTAAAAATTTCCTTTTTTTTTCCTTTTTGTTCTATGTCACATCTGTATTTGTTTCTGTTTTTTGGTAAACTTCCTTCTGATGATTGATCGATTCCTGATGAATAGCGTGTAAATAAGTAGTGATAAATCCCTGACTCAATCCTTTTCGCTCTCCCTGAATGATTGCTTGTTCCAGGATATCGTTGAAGCGACTTGATTGTAAAATTGAAATATTATTCCGCTTTTTAAACGCTCCAATGGCATCCGCCAACTGCATCCGGTTGGCGATCAGGTTGATAATCTCCTCGTCCAGTTCGTCGATCTGGTTTCTCAAACCTCCGATATTTTCGTTAACCTGAAGATCCTGAGAATTTTCTTCCCGGATAATTAGGTTATCTACCAACCCTTTAAGAACTGCTGGCGTAATTTGCTGCGCTGCATCACTCCAGGCCTCATCGGGTGTACAGTGCGTTTCCGTCATGATTCCAGCGTAGTTTAAATCCATTGCCTGCTGGGCAATTTCCTCCAGGGTATCCCGTCGACCACAAATATGGCTGTTATCACAGAACATCAGCAAGTCCGGAAAACGTCGCTTGAGCTCGATCGCAATCTGCCAGCGGGGTACGTTACGAAATTTTGTTTCTCCGTGCGAAGAAAAACCCCGGTGAATTACACCAATCCGGTGTAAACCTGCCTTGTAGATTCTTTCGATGGCACCGATCCATAATCCTAAATCCGGATTAATCGGATTTTTGATAAGGATGGGCTTGTCGACCCCTTCCAGCGCGTCGGCAATTTCCTGTACTGAAAATGGATTAACGGTCGTACGTGCTCCCAACCAGAGTAAATCTACATCACTTTTCAAGGCATGAAAAACGTGAGCAGTATTGGCCACCTCGGTGCAGGTTTTAAAACCAAATTCGTCTTTTACTTTTTTAAGCCACTGCAATCCTTCTTTTCCCACTCCTTCAAACGAATTGGGTCGAGTACGAGGTTTCCAAATTCCGGCACGAAAGAAATCCACTTCCTGCCCTGCTTCTTTTAGTTGACGGGCCGTCTCCATCACTTGTACTTCGGTTTCTGCGCTACAAGGTCCGGCAATAACAACGGGACGCTTGGTTGGCTGCGGCAATAAGGGTTTAAAATTCATGTCCATTATTTCAAAATTTTTCGGATTGAGTTTGCTTTTTCAATCAGTTTGTAAATTTGTGTAAAATCTTTTTTTATTAAACAGGTTCTAAATTTAGCTAACGTATTAATGTGTTCATCCAGTACATCGAGAAGATTTTCCTGATTTTGCGCAAAAATGGGTACCCACATATTTGGGGTACTTTTAGCCAGCCGAACGGTCGAGGAAAATCCACCACCGGCCAACTCAAATATTCTCGCTTCGTTTTTTTCTTTTTCTAATACCGTCAAGGCCAAGGCAAAAGCGGATAAGTGAGAAATATGAGAAACATAGGCCGCATGAACATCGTGTTCTACCGGGTTCATACGTACCATTTTCATATCCATGGTTCGATACATTTTTTCCACTACCTCTACTGCGTCCGAATCACTTTTTTCCACTTCACATAACACACAGGCTTTTTGATCAAAAAGATTTGGGATCGCTGCCTCCGGACCGGAGTGTTCTGTTCCCGCCATTGGATGCGTACCTACAAATCGATTCCGACGGGAATGGTCCGCTATGGATGCTAGTATTTTTTCTTTGGTGGATCCCACGTCGATCACGATTTGGGTAGTCACTTGATCAAGTATCCTGGGTAGTAAAGTTACCATACTATCCACTGGAATCGCCACCACAATCAAATCTGCCCGGCGGATTCCTTCTTCTAATTCCATGGTTTCATCCAATAGCCGACGCCGAAACGCTTTGTCTATATTTTCGGGATTATGGTCTACGCCGATAATGGTTTTTGCAAATCCGTTTTCTTTCAAACTAATCGCCAATGATCCACCAATAAGCCCCAATCCGATAATTGTAATAACCATATTTTTTTGCTAGTTGGCTGATTAGCTGGTTAGCTTCTCTTCTTTCGTGTTTATCAACGCGATCAAGTGGAGCCAAGTGCTAACCAATCAGCCATAGTATTTAACTAAATTTTTCTTTCACTAATTAATTCGTAGGCTTTGATAAGCGTCTCTTCCTTGGCACAGAGTGAAATACGAATATAATGATCTCCCTGACTCCCAAAAATCCCGCCCGGCGTGACAAAGACCCCGGTTGCTGCTAACAATTTATCTACTAATTCAAAACCATTTATCTGCGGATCTTTAATTTTAGCCCAGACAAACAGCCCTACTCCATCTCGATTATAGACACAATTTAAGGCATCCATAATTTTATAAACTACCGCTCTTCGTTTACGATAAACGGTATTTAAATTTTTGTACCAACTGGATGGATTACCCAACGCTTCTACGGCAGCCAACATAGCCGGGCGAAACATTCCGGAATCCATATTGCTTTTAAACTTCATCACTTCCTGCAAATAGGCACTGTCTCCGGCCAGCATCCCCATCCGCCAGCCTGCCATGTTGTGGGATTTACTGAGTGAATTGAGTTCCAGCGCAACGCTTTTAGCACCGGACACGGACAAAATACTACGTGGATCATCGTTAAGAATAAAACTGTAAGGATTGTCATTCACTAGGAGGATTTTATGACGCTGTGCAAAATCCACCAATTCATTAAAGAGATCAGTCGTCGCAGAGGTTCCCGTTGGCATGTGTGGGTAATTGATCCACATAATTTTGACTTTCGTCAAATCAGTTTGGGCCAACCCTTTCAAGTCTGGCAACCAATTCTGTTCTTCCGACAAATTATAATACCGCACGGTCGCTCCCGCCAAACGAGCCGTAGCTGCGTAGGCTGGATATCCGGGATTGGGAATTAGTACTTCGTCGCCGGCTTCCAGGAAAGTCATCGATAGATGCATGATGCCTTCCTTGGATCCAATCAATGGCAGAATTTCGGATTCGGCGTTGAGGGTTACCGAAAAATATTTTTTGTACCAATCTGCGTAGGCGGCTCTTAATTCCGGAATTCCCCGGTAAGACTGATAACCATGACCAGCCGAGGATTCACTATGGGTACCTAAGGCCGCTACCACCGTTGGTGCGGGTGGCAAATCCGGGCTCCCAATTCCCAGATTAATAATTTGGTGACCCTTTCGTCTTAGCTGATCCAACTCTTTCAGCTTTCGCGAAAAATAATATTCTTCGACTGTATGGATTCTGGCAGCGGTATTGATAATCATATTGTTCAATTAATGCGAATCAGGATATAGGAGCTGTTCAAAAATAAATTTCTTAAAAATAGCAAGATCAATTTCAAAAATTATTGTTGTTTTTGCTACTCGCTGTTTGTTTCTTGCCCTCTTTAACTTCTAATTTGTCTTCTGGTTACTATTAGTCACCAAATTTTGATTTAGAGCAAAAAAAAAAGAGCTCGCAAGGAACTCTTTATTTTTAATTAACTATACAAGGTTCCGGTTTACGATTGGTCGTAAAAGAAATAAAATGTGTAGTTAAAATAAGTTGATGTTGGCACGTAGTGCAATTTTTTGGTTAAGGAACTAGCTAAAAATTATAGCGTGAGTTACTAATTTATAGAACAAACATAGAGATTTAGTACCGCTAATGCAAATTAGTGGGCTTTTTTTTAAGAAATTATCAATATAAATACACTTCTCTTATTGATTTGGCGATTAAGCCCGCGAAGAACGAGGCGTCCAAAGCTTGGTGATATCGGCTTTGATCGTTTGACTACGAAAGTTCATGATACTTCCCAAGGCAACATCCAGATCTTCTCTGGTAAAACTCAATAACTCGATGGGTATACTGTGCATATCTTTTGGAAAATCGGCAATTTCAGTTTCATCACAAAAAAATCGCCAGCCAGAATCTTTATAAAGGGTAGGCATCTCCCGTACTCCGGCACCAATGGGATAATGGAGATTCAGGACTTTTTCACTGACCAGACAGCGCATATCCGAATTGCCCATATCCAGCCGATTCGTCATTGCGGCACCTGGCCTGGCTCCCAACACATAGTCGTATGCAAAAGGAATGATATCGCCCATTTTCAGGTCCTTAATAACCTGTGGGATGGTGATTAAGCGACCGAAATATTGATTTCTTTCAAAACGATCAATGATGACCCATACTTTTTCGATACCGATAAAACCTGGTTTATTATTCGTTGTACGAAGCATCAACTGGGCATAGTTACCCGGTTTAAGAATAGAAAAAAGGGCTTTCTTATCCGGACGAATATATCGTCCAGAATTTTTAGAAAGAAACTTAATATTATATAAAGTATAAGACATAGCCAGCGGATTTAAAGAGTTAAATCAGATGCTAGCAAAGATAAGGTAAAATATTCTTTTTTACAACTTTTTGTTTATTTTAAATAAAAACAAAACAATACTTAGCGTTTTTAACGCTATCGAAAATTTAGTTGCCGAGTAAATCGTCCATCGATTAAACTATCTCTAGCTTCTCCCACCAGGGTTAATCCACCTACAGAAGCACTATTCCGGGAAGTAAATAATCCAAATCCGTTCGGGATATTACTAAAGGTAGGCGGTACGGAAGCCCCCGTTAATCCCGTATTGGCCTGTCCTACGTTAATAAAACTGAGTAAGTCTTTAGATCCAGCATCCACGATTACTTCCATATTTGTAAAAAACCGAGGTCCGGGACCAGAAGCATCTACTGCGCCAGCAATACCGCCCAGAATATCCGTTGCGAGAATTTCAATGGAAATACTAGTATCATCTTCGTCTTCGGGTTCAATATTTTTCACAACGGTAAAAATAACAGACTTTTCTACCCGGTTATTAACATCACCGTCAACGGCTTCCAAATAATTAAACCGGATACGCAGATCAAAAATCGCCGCCGTAGTATTATTTAACCTCCATTGGGTCCGAACATCATTCTGACCTTCTATACTAGATCTCCATTCAAAATCGTCGTCTTCGTTTGGAAACTGAATAATGGGAGCATGTACAATCGTAGAAATCGCTTCCGTAATGACGGTGTCTGCCGCGTTATCCATAATCGTTAGCCGATAATCTTGTCCATCGATGTACGTTTGCCCCCCTGGTAAGACCAATTTGTACAGATTATTAGGGACATTAACAAAGACTCCGGGATCTCTGGGGTAGCCTTCGTCCGCACCATCTATCTGAGTCAGACTATAGGTATTAGATCCAGCGCTTAAAATCACCTCGATATCGTCGTAAAATAGATCTTCCGGCCGCTGCGCCAATTCCAGGGCATTCGTTTCTTCGCTGACAAATGCTTTTTCCACCCGGATATAGGTAGCGGTATCTTTAGGAGAAAGAAAACCATAAACCACTGGCTTATTGGTATCACCCGTCGTAAGTTCAAAATCATTCGAACAATTAGAAAATCCAGTAATAAAGAGGATGGAGAGGAATAGATAGCATAATATTTTCATGCCGTAAAAATAGGCCTTTAAAGTGAAAATCTAAGGTAGAATTTCGTTAAATTTTCGGATTTAAAAAGACAAAATGGCTATTTCTTTCTTAGATAAAAACTGTTAATTCGAAAAAAAAATCCCGCTGGCTGTCTGTTATTAATGAATACCTTATATCTTGCAATCCTAAAATAAAAAATATGTCTATTTCAAAAGAAGTCAAAAGAATTACTACCCACGTGTTACAGTCTATGAAAGACAACGGGGAAAAAATATCTATGCTTACAGCCTACGATTATTCCATGGCCAGGATTCTGGATGCCGCCGGTATTGATATCCTTCTGGTCGGAGATTCGGCCTCCAACGTAATGGCTGGCCACGAAACAACCCTTCCCATTACGCTGGATCAAATGATCTATCATGCGTCTAGTGTGATCCGGGCCGTCAAAAAATGTCTGGTGGTCGTTGATTTGCCATTTGGTAGCTACCAGGGTAACTCTACCAAGGCACTGGCTTCGACCATCAAAATCATGAAAGAATCAGGAGGACACGCAGTAAAGATGGAAGGAGGAATTGAAATTGAAGATTCTATCCGGCGGGTTTTGTCGGCGGGCGTTCCGGTGATGGGCCATTTGGGCCTGACCCCACAGTCCATCTACAAATTTGGCACTTATACGGTACGAGCCAAAGAAGAAGAGGAAGCGCAGAAATTGCTTCGGGATGCAAAACATCTGGAAGCATTGGGTTGTTTTGCGATTGTATTGGAAAAAATTCCCGCACAATTGGCCGCCGAAGTTACCAAGGCGTTAACGATTCCAGTAATCGGGATCGGTGCAGGACCGGACGTGGATGGACAGGTACTCGTAACACATGATGTAATGGGCATTACAAAAGATTTTAAACCCCGATTTTTACGCCGCTATCTGGAATTATTTGATACGATGAAAGCTGCCACGGAAGAATATATCAGGGACGTGAAGTCAGGTGATTTTCCGAATAAGAAGGAGCAGTATTAAGTGGATGTTGAAACGCTGCGCTTGTTGAATCGTTGAATCGTTGATTTGATTTTAAAAGTAAAAAAATTGAATGTTTTTTAAAACTCCGCGATAAAAAGGAATTAAAACACAATAATAGATATACGCGAAAGAAGGTCTCAGCGACTCTGCGCGACAAAACAAAATGGAGGCTATAATAAAATACAAGTTAAAACGCTGAATATAACATTATAGATGAAAAAAATTATTGGTTTTACTTTATTGTTAATCCTGGTAATTGGAGGCCTGATTGGTTACCAAAAGTACGACGCTGTTTTTGCACCAAATGTTCCTGAGAAACTGGCAGATAAATTTATCCAGATTCCGACTGGATCGGATTATGAGGATATCAAAAGCTTACTCATCAGAAAAGGAATGCTGATGGATACTTCCGGATTTGATTGGGTAGCCGGACGTATGAATTACCGAAAATCAAAGATGCGTTCTGGTCGTTTTGAGATTCAGCCAGGCTGGAGTAACCGATCTTTAATTCAGCATCTGCGCGGAGGAAAACAAGCGCCGGTCAAGGTAATTCTGACCAACGAACGGTTGCTGGAAGAAGTGGCCGGAAAAGTAGCTCGTTTTATTGAGGCGGATTCGATAGAACTTATTACGGCGTTTAATGATAAAAAACTATTAGCAGAAATGGGATTGAAACGAGAGACACTCATGACCTTATTTATTCCCAATACTTACGAATTTTTCTGGAATCAAAACGCCAACGATTTTCTGGACAGAATGAAAAAAGAACACGAAAAATTCTGGTCAAAAAATGATCGCAAAGCCAAGGCCACCAAACAAGGTCTTCGTCTGGCGGAGGTTTATACGCTGGCTTCCATCGTGGAAAGAGAAAGTTTACAAAAGGCAGAAAGACCACGGATCGCAGGTGCTTACCTCAATCGACTAGAACGGGGAATTAAATTACAGGCCGATCCAACGGTGGTTTTTGCAACCGGAAAGTTTGACTTAAGACGAGTCTTGAACAAACATCTTGCTTTTGACTCACCTTACAATACTTACATGTATCCCGGCTTACCACCCGGTCCGATCAGTATGTCTTCGATCAGTAGCATTGACGCCGTGCTAAATCCCGAATCGCACGAGTATATTTTCTTTTGTGCCAAGGGCGATGGTTCGGGTACGCATTCTTTTGCTAAAACCATGGCGGGGCACAGTCAGAATATTGCGGTGTATAAACGGAATTTAAAGAAGCGGGGGTTGCGGTAGTGGGGGTTGCCAAATTCAATTTCAACTTAGTTATCAGCAAGCAAGAAAAATGAACAATTACAATAGCATATTAGAAAATATAGCAAGATTTGTTATGCTGACAGAAGAAGAAGCTAAAAAAGTGACTTCTATTATTCGAACAACAAAGGTAAAAAAAAGACAATTTATCGTCCAACCGGGATTTGTTTGTCAGCATAGAAATTATGTTGTTAAGGGTGCTTTTAGAGTCTATCATTTAGATGATGACGGCAAAGAACATACGGTCAGCATCGGAGTTGAAGATTGGTTTGTAACAGATTTCTATAGCTATGTCACCCAAACTCCTGCTACCCATTATGCAGAAGCATTAGAGGATTCTGTCATTTTTCAATTCAAATACGAAGACATCGAAGCTCTCTGTAAAGAAATACATGCACTAAGTGAATACTTTAGATTGACTACAGAAAAAGCTTTTGCGTTTTCTCGCAGAAGAGTCATCTCGAATATAAGTAAAACTGCTGAGGAACGTTATTTTGAATATTTAGAAAAGTATCCTAATATTGCAAACAGAGTTCCCCAGTATGTATTAGCCTCTTATCTGGGCATTTCAGCAGAATTTTTGAGTAAAATTCGTTCTCGCCGAATTAAAAAATCTTGAACCAGTTCAAGATAATTTCCTGTCCTACTTCATTTTTATCGACTTTCATTTGATATAATTTTGTGGTGTAATTAAGTATTAATTCATCATAAAATTTTACAAAATGAATAAGTCAGAAATTCCTGATTATCAAAATGGTCTAAAAGACCTTAGAAACAATTTATCCAACATGCTACCTGCGGATGCATTGAAGGTATTCGATACAGATGCCGAAGCTTTACAAAAAATGCATTCCTCCATTCTCAGGCTTTCCGTAGGAGACAAAGCTCCTAATTTTACGCTTTCCAATGCGGTCAATGAATCTGTCACTTTGTATGATGTACTGAAAGACAGACGGGTTGTACTTACTTTCTATAGAGGTACTTGGTGTCCCTATTGTAACTTAATACTGGCACAATATCAACAAATATTGAGTCAGATAAAGGAATCGGGGGCAAACTTGATTGCCATATCTCCACAGACACCGGACGAGAGTTTGAACATAAAAGAGAAAAATGAACTCGAATTTGAAGTACTTAGCGACAATAACAATATTGTTAGTCGTCAGTACACTACCATTTTCAAATATGGTCAAAAACCACTCGCTACTATGTCAGAATTAGGTTATGATTATGACAGTTTCTATGCTGATGATTCTCGTGAATTACCCATTCCTGCCACTTTCATTATCGAACAAAATGGAATTATCTCCTTTGCAAAAAGCGAAGGTGGTGATTATAGAAATCGGGTAGAGGCTTTGGAAATTATTACTTCATTAAAAAAATAATATCAAATATGAATAATAACAAAAGAAATTGGTTTATCACAGGCATTTCAAGTGGCTTAGGAAAAGCACTTGCTGACGTTGTCATTGATAAAGGAGATTTTGTGATTGGAACATTTAGAAAGCAATCACAGGTAAACGAATTTAATGAAAAACATACAGGCAAAGCATTTGCATTTTTATTAGATGTTACAGATTACGCTTCGATAGAAAAAATAGTCAAAAGAATACAAGAAGATTTTTTAAGGATTGATGTACTCGTTAATAATGCAGGAGTTGGCTTTGCAGGAGCTATTGAAGAAACGAGTATGGAAGAAATACGTAAAGTATTTGAAGTTAATTTTTTTAGTGTATTAAAAATCACTAATGAATTTTTACCTTTCATGAGAAAACAAAAAAGCGGGCATATAATCCAAATATCATCACACGGAGGCTTAAAAGCTTTTGCAGGTTTCGGGATTTACAACGCCAGTAAATTTGCTCTAGAAGGATTTAGCGAAGCATTAGCGCAAGAAATTGAGCCATTAGGTATCAAACTCACAATGGTTGAGCCTGGTCCATTTAGGACTAATTTTGCAGGTGAAGGATTGGGGCTTGCAAAAAATATAATTGATGATTATTCTGAAACTGCAGGTGCCTTTAGAGCTAAACTTAAAGGGGTGCATCTAAAGCAAGAAGGACATCCTCAAAAGGCAGCAATGGCAATTTTTGATTTAGTAGTATCTGATAATCCTTCGTTGAGGCTCCCTTTAGGAAAAATCGCTTTAAAGACTATCAAAATGAAATTAGATAGTGTTACAGCAGACTTAAAAAATAACATAAAAATTGCAGAAAATGCAGTTTTTGACGATTAATTAATGAAGGAGAAGCTAGCCGAGAACACAGCATACACGGCAAGTAGGGCTATGCGCCCTACTTGCTTGTATGCAAAATTGTTATGCGATAGAAAAAAGTCAATTGTCAGTCCTTCTTTATCAATTGATCAAATTCCTTCTGTCCCCGCGCATTCAAACAACCCTCCTTCGTCAATCTTCCCTTTCTCGCCACCAACGCTCCATACTTGATATCCTGAATACCACCTTTGCTGTGCGCATCGGGATTGATCGAAATTAGGACACCTTTTTCGCGGGCGTAGGGAATCCAGGTCCAGTCGATGTCGAGGCGGAGTGGATTGGCGTTGAGTTCGAGGTGGACACCGTTGGCAGCACAAGCGTCAATGACTTTTGCGTGGTCGATTGGATAACCGGACCGGGCCAGCAGGATTCTGCCCGTTGGATGACCAAGAATAGTCGTGTAAGGATTTTCGATAGCGGTGATGAGCCGTTGGGTCGCTTTCTTTTCGTCCATTTTTAAATTGGTATGAACCGAGGCAATGATCAGGTCAAACCGCTTGAGAATTTCCTCGTCGTAGTCCAGGGAGCCGTCATTAAGAATATCGGATTCAATACTTTTGTAAATTTTAAAATCTTTTTGTTTAGCATTTAATTCGTCGATGGCGGCAAACTGTTCGAAGAGGCGATCGGGCTTGAGGCCGTTGGCGTAGAAAGCGGCTTGCGAGTGATCGGTAATCGTGAGGTATTCGTAACCCAGATTTTTGGCTTCGTCTACCATCTCCTCAAGCGTATGGATTCCGTCGCTGTACGTAGTGTGCGCGTGAACAACACCCCGAATATCTTCGGGACGAATCAGGTCATCTTCAGAAACAACGGGCATCGACAAGGCAGATTCGTCGTAGCGTAGCTCCGGTAAAACATAAGGTAGTTGCGCTTTTTCAAAAACTATTTTTTCAGTTTTTATATTTTTAAAATCAACGGTGTCAGCGTTCGCATTCGCTTTGGCCTTTTCCAGGAAGGCGGAAATAAATTCGGAGCTACTGCTATAACGGAAAAGCTTGCTCCCCCACTCTTTTGGTTCACAAATAAAAATACGCACCGGAATCCCTTCGTCCGTATTTCCATAAAACCCATTCTTATCTTTTTTCCCAAAGACCAAATTTTTATCATCAAATACCTTTTCTACCTCCGTTGCACCAGCCACTAAAAAATCCAGATGCTCCACGATCGGATTTAACTGAATCATATCTCCGACCACGGCAATTTGCGCTTTTGGCAATTGCTTTTTGAGTTTTTCTAAAATGACTTCCTGCACCGGTGCGACCTTTCCGTAATGAAATTTATGTTGCGAATTAAGGAAGAGTTCCAGTTTTTTAATCAGTTCGGTTTGGGTTTTCTGACCGAAGCCTTTAATTTCTACGAGCCGATTTTCGTTACAGGCGTAGAGGAGTTCACCGATAGATTCAGCGCCCAGTTCTTTCCAGACGACCTTGACTTTTTTGGGACCAAATCCGTTGACTTTGAGCATATCGACCACGCCCGGCGGCGTCATTTCGCGGTATTTTTCGTAGGTCATCATTTTACCGGATTCGTTGAGTTCCCGAATTTTGCCAGCGATGGTTTTTCCGACACCTTTGAGGGCCGTAATTTCCTCGTCGGACATTTCAATCAGTGGCTGCTCGACTTTGCGCAAGGTCAGGTAAGCGCTGCTGTACGAACGAATTTTGAAGGGGTTTTCGTCGTGGAGTTCCATGATTTTGGCGAGATCGGAGAAGGCGGTGGCAATTTGTTTGTTGGTCATTTTTTTTTGCTGTTAACGGTTGGTCGTTAGCTATTGGCGTTCCTAAATTCCAGGATTAGAGACTGAACAGGCAAGTGTGTCATTTGGCCTTGCTCACCTTCTTTTCCTAAAGGAAGGCTTACGCGCTGACACACTTTATGGACAGTCCCGAGCTGAGGAACACCAGCTAGTTAACGGAGAAAAATAATTACGCATTCCTTTTATGGGGGCGTAGTGGATTTTGGGGTAAAGATCGTGAATTTTGGGATACCATGGGGAGACCTCTTCAAGTCAAATAAATGCTTATTATTTTGGTTAATCAACTACCTGTGATTAATCAAATAAGCACGCCACCAGAAGATGGCTTATGCCAGGTAGATAGGTTATTTTTTTGCTGATTTCTCAATAAATTATACCTTTACCAAATGACAATTCTTGGGATTTCAGCTTTCTATCACGACTCCGCCGCCGCCATTATTCAAGATGGAAAAATCATGGCCGCCGCCCAAGAGGAACGATTTAGTCGAAAGAAAAACGATGCATCTTTTCCAACCCAGGCCTGTATTTTCTGTTTAAAAAAAGCAGCCATAAATATTGATGAATTAGAGGCAGTAATTTTTTACGATAAGCCTTTTTTAAAATTTGAAAGATTACTGGAAACCTATTATCAATTCGCTCCTAAGGGAGTTCGATCATTTCTTAAAGCCATGCCCATTTGGTTGCGTGAAAAGCTTTTTTTAAAACGATTAATTCGACGTGCACTACAGGACGTTCAGGCCTACGATAAAAAAAAATTAACGCTGCTGTTTTCCGAACATCATCTCGCACATGCGGCCAGTGCTTTTTTCGCTTCACCATTTCAGGAAGCGGCGATTCTTACGATTGACGGAGTTGGTGAGTGGGCGACCGCTTCCATTGGCATCGGAAAAGGTAATCGAATTAAGGTTTTAAAAGAACTATATTTTCCTCATTCAGTGGGTTTGCTCTATTCTGCTTTCACCTATTTCCTTGGATTTAAAGTTAATGAAGGAGAATATAAGTTAATGGGGCTCGCGCCGTACGGCAATCCTGCTTCTCGGGCCCTCCAACAATACAAAAAAACAATCCTGGATAAACTCATTGATCTCAAAGAGGATGGTTCTCTTTGGTTAAACCAAAAATATTTCAACTATGCCAAAGGCTTAACGATGGTTAAGGACCAACAGTGGGAAAAGCTATTTGGTTTTCCCAAGAGAAAAAAAGACGATCCAATTCAGCAGTACCATTGTGACTTAGCTTTGGCCATTCAACAAGTGATGGAAATGGTCGTACTAAAATTGGCCAAGGAAGCAAAAAAATGCACAGGAGCCAGGTATCTTTGTATGGCTGGAGGCGTTGCATTGAACTGTGTTGCGAACGGAAAATTATGGCAGGCTAATTATTTCGAAGATATCTTTATTCAACCCGCTGCGGGCGATGCGGGCGGTGCGTTGGGCGCAGCACTGGCAGCACATTTTATTCACTTTGATAACCATAGAAAGATAACCATAGAAAATCACCCTACCCAATATCTGGGTCCTTATTTTGAAAAAGAATACCTTCGATCTTTCCTTAAAAAGCTAAATACTCCTTTTGAAAAATTTAAAAATTTCGAACAGCTTTGTAAAAAAGTAAGCCAACAAATTGCCAGCGGAAAAGTAGTAGGATGGTTTCAAGGACGTATGGAGTTTGGGCCCAGAGCGTTGGGCAACCGGAGTATTCTTGGTGATCCCAGAAGTGAAACGATGCAAAAAACGCTGAACTTAAAGATTAAAAACAGAGAAAATTTTCGCCCCTTTGCACCGACTGTTTTAGAAGAAGATGCTGGTTTTTATTTTAATTTAAAAAAACCTTCTCCTTATATGCTCTTCGTGGCTACGGTAAAAAAAGAACACCGGAAGGAGCTTACGGAAAGTGATGATTCAACCTCATTATTAAAAAAATTGGCGATCCCTCACTCCAGCATACCTGCCGTCACCCACGTAGATTTTTCTGCCAGAATCCAGACAGTTACCGAGAAGGATAATCCCCGTTTTTGGCAATTACTTTGTGCGTTCAAACAAGAAACAGGCTGCGGCGTGTTGATCAATACAAGTTTTAATGTAAAAGATGAACCGATTGTTTGTACACCGGAAGACGCTTATCGCTGTTTTATCAAAACGGAAATGGATGTATTGGTCATTGGTGATTTTATGTTTTTAAAATAGTAATTCGAGTAAAGGGTTGAAAATAATATGCTATTTGCTTCACTCAATCGCAATTGAAGAAGGCAAATAGCCAACAGCAAGAAGCGAAATCATATTTTTATCTCTTTAATTTCCACGGTATTTATTACCTTTGACCTTTTTAAAAACCAAAGGAAACAAATGGAATTTTTAACAGATATGATTACTTTTTTATTGGCCAGAAAAAAATGGTGGCTGGCACCCGTCATGATAATCCTGCTTTTAGTTGGAGCGCTGATAGTCTTTGGAGGTTCTTCGGCAGCAGCTCCCTTTATCTACAGTATTTTTTAAAGATGGCAGATGAAATTCAGTAAAGAAATTAAAAGTATCTGGGTCATTATACTAGGTTTTACCATCCTCTTTTTCCTCTTTCGCTGGAAAGTTTTTTTATGGATTGCTGGCATTTTGGGAATCCCTGGCTTAATATCTTCCACGTTAAGAACTTATATCCTCAAAGGCTGGTATAAACTGGCAAATACTTTAGGTGCCATCAATTCCACCATCCTGCTTTGTGTGATTTTTTACTTGATCTTAACACCTATCGCTTTATTGAGTCGTATCTTTTCAAAAGATAAAATGCAGTTAAAAAAGCGGCCAGAAAAAAAATCCTATTTTACGATTAGAAACCATCTCTATACGCCAGAAGACTTTAAAAACCCCTGGTAGCTGAATCCGTTTTAATCAATCATAACAGCAAGTTCTTTGGCTAGCATAGCTGCTCCCGCGGCCGTAAAATGTCCGTCATCAGGAATATAATATAAATCGTAACCCACTGCGCCCATTTTAGAAAATGAGTGGTATAATTCCTTATAGCGAACTCCTGTGGCATCCATTAATTCTTGCATACAAAAAATATTTCTTGGTTCTTTTTTATCCAGATCAACTTTTACCGGAATTCTGATAAAGGCTGGATGGCGGCCTGCTGCTTTTTCGTTTTGAATAATATCTTTCAAAAAAAACTGGTTAAGTGCTACCGCTTTACGCTGATAATTGGCCACTAATAATCGATTGCCAATCTGATTATTCCAACATAAATATTCCCAAATTTGTGGGTTATCTTTATTTTCAACTAATTGATTATCTTCCATCTTCAAACAGGGTTTCCGACCACAGCCATGAAACAAAATTTCCAATGAGCGCATCAGATCATCGTCAATAAAAGCCAAAACTACCTGATCAGGCTGTATCAAGTCTACGTATTTTTGGTACGCCAAATACATTTGATCTATTCCCCAGCCAGGAATCGCAATGGTGTAAAAAGTGTACGCCGCTCCCTTCGCCTTTTGCAACTGTGCCGCGATGGTTTCTTCTTCCGTTAGATAAATTCCAAACATAAATGAATCCCCTAACAATAAAATCTTTTTCTGATCTTTTGAAACCGTATCTTTCAAATCAAATGGCATTCGGAATCCTTCTTCGTTGATTTGATAGTGTATTCCTTCATTAGGAGGACTGGGGAAATGGAGCTGACTTTTCTGTTGACAAACCCAACCTAGATCATCATCGGCCCGTAGCCAATCTGAATTGTTGTTTGCAAGAACTTCCTCCAGGTCAGGTTGTCCTACATGAGTTCGATAGTAGTATTGATAACCGGGATCAGTCCATCGAAAAAAGAGTTCGACTCCCACTAAAAGGAGGATCAATAAAGCAAGGTTGAAATAAAGTATCTTTAAGTTTTTCATAGGGTTTTGATCAACCACAAAAATAGGAATTTTTAAGATTGATAGCTTATCAAAAAAATTTCTGGCAAACAATATTTTTCTATTCCCAAAACCTTTTGTATTATTAAGTACCTGGATAAAATTCAAAAAAATTCAATATGGATAAAAAATCACGGTGGTTGAAAGAAGCCTACACCCTTGTCGCCGAGAATGGAATGACCAAAATGAATATTGAATCATTGGCCAATAAGGTGGGCAGCAGTAAGTCCTCGTTTTATCATTTCTACGGCGACGCGGAAAATTTCACCGCTGCGTTATTCGATTACCACATTCAACGTTCCAAAGAGCTGGCCATCAAAATTAGCGCCTGTGCTAATTTAAAACCCGATATGATCCACGTATTTATTGAAAACCAGGAAGATATTTTATTTCATAAACAAATAAGAATCAAACGGGAAGACGAGGTCTGCAAAGCCTGTTTTGAGGAAGCCTATAAAAAAGTAGAAAGCGCCATTTTTGATAAATGGATCACGCACTTAGGACTTTCCAATCAAGCGCTATTCGCCAAAGCATTTCTAAATCTGGTGGCAGATAATTTTTTGTTAAGAATCACCAAAAAAGATTTCACTTACTCCTGGTTAGAAAACTATGTTCAGGAGATCGGTTATTTAATTACACAAATAGATTCCACCAACCCTAATTAGGCCATTGTACGTTCCCGTACAATATTTTCCAACTTTTTATAATATCTTGAGTTTAAATTAAAAAGAGCCAAGCTATGACTTTAAAGCACCTCAAATATTTATCCGCTTATTTATTACCAATCATTGCCTTTTTGTCGATTTATGCAGGCGGTTATTACTCCTTCAGCGCCCTCATTTTCATTTTTATCTTTATTCCAACCATCGAATTATTTACCAATGGAAATACGAGTAATTTGAGCAAAGTGGAGGAAGAAATTGCCGCCGCGGATCGGTTCTACGATTATTTACTGTATTCTTTGGTTCCTTTTCAGTTCGGCATTCTGGCCTTTTTTCTTTATAGAATTGGAGATCCAAATCTGGCTTGGTATGAGGTTATCGGGATGGTTACCGCCTACGGTATGGCGTGTGGTTTGACAATTAATAATGCCCACGAATTGGGTCACCGCAATACTAAAATGGAGCAATTCATGAGCAAGGCGGCGTTGATGACCAGTTTGTATATGCACTTTTTTATTGAGCACAACCGGGGCCACCACCTGCACGTAGCCACCGATGAAGATCCCGCTTCCAGTCGCTACGGAGAAAATTTATACGCGTTTTATTTACGGTCCATTCCGGGATCGTGGAGGTCCGCCTGGAACCTGGAAAAGAAAAGATTGAATGCACTTAACAAAAATGTCTGGACTTTAGAAAATGAAATGTTGGTATATCAGATTATTCAATTTACGCTGGTTGCGCTGATTGGGGTTTTCCTGGGGATCAAAGTGATGATTTGTTTTATAATTGGGGCCGCCATCGGTTGTCTACTACTTGAAACGGTTAATTATATCGAACACTACGGTTTGCGTCGAAAGAAAAAAGCCAACGGAAAACGGTACGAAAGAACCCAGCCCATCCACTCCTGGAACTCCAATCACCCCATCGGCAGAATGGTCATGCTGGAATTGTCCCGTCACTCCGATCACCACTTTATTGCGAATAGAAAATATCAATTACTTCGTCATTTTGACGACAGCCCGCAGATGCCCGCCGGATATCCGGGAATGATGTTGCTGGCGCTGGTTCCGCCACTATGGTTTAAGGTGATGCACAAGTTGATTGACGCGAGAGAGCAGGTAGAAACGGAAAATTTTCAGAACCCCGTTTTAGGATAGAGAAGTTGTACAGGAGTGACGCATAGAAGAATTAAGGAGATTGACAATGGGGCTCTCTTCAATCGTTCTCTTAGGTTGAAGAGAAAATTGAAGTTGATCTTTGAAGTTGCTATTGAGGTTGAGGTTGAATGTAAACACTAAATCAATCCCTAAAGAATTATGTAGGCGAGTTATTATCATCTTCATCAAAAAAGATATTGACGTTCGTCACAAAATCCAGGCTATTTAGCGTACGCATAAACTCTTCGTTCTTATTTGCCTTTTTAAGACTAAAATGATAGAACGCCTCAATGTCTTCGTTGAATCCAACATTTTTCAGATTGACCAATTTGATCCGGCGACAGTATTTTTTAAGAATTTTAGAAAGCTTGTTATCGGCACTGTCCGTCCCAGAATAAGAGACTTGTAAAAGATGCTGCCGGCGTTTGGGAGCGGCAAAGTTAGTACCCACCAAAATAATGATCACACTGCTAACGACCAGCGTAGCGATGATCGCCACTATTTTCAGTCCTACCCCAGCGGCCATACCGACGGTTAGCGAAAAGAAGATAAAAATAATGTCTTGCGTATCCCGAACAGCGGTACGAAAACGGATGATCGACATCGCACCCACTAATCCAAAGGCCCGCGCCAGATTATTTCCAATTACTAAAATAACCACCGAGGTAATCATGGCCAGCAAAACCAGCGAATTAACAAACGTGACCGAATAACTGGGCCCTTTGTAAACAACTCGATACACGACAGAAATAATTAACCCACAGACCAAAGCCACAAGCATATTCCCCGCAATATCGAATATCGAAGGAGAAAAAATTTCTATATTTTGAAAATCTTCTAACATCTTTTTAAATTACTCTGGACTTTGATTATTCTTCCATGCTTCCTCTTTTTTCCGTGCTGCTTTGCGTTCTTTTTTCTTTTTTTTGAGTTGCTTCTTTTTTAACTTTTCCTTGAGCATTTTCGCATGCGCCTTTTTATCCTTGGTACTCGGTCCGGTTATCCGACCATAAGAAAAAGTTTGTAAAGGCCGGTCTACATCAATCGATGGATGCGCATCAATACAAAGGCAATATTTTGAAGCAGATTCTTTTACCAGCCCCAACATTGCAATGATCGGCTTCATCCACGAGGGATAATATTCGTTGAATTTTACTTCTAAAATAAAAATCCCCTGAATCGCCGTTCGGGCCCGGTCTTCGCGGTACAACTCATCCACCGTTGGATAAGGCGTTCCCCGCAAATTTTTATCAAAGGTAATCCTTAAATTATTACCCTCGTCATTGGTCTTGGATAAATAAGGTTCCCGCTCATAAATGACACATACGACAGGACGCATCTTGCGCGCGTAAACGTTGTACATGAACTTGCTGGCGTTGTCCCGGGCATCCTGAAATTTATCGGTATTTTTAATAAAAAGTTCCGGATTTACCCCATGAAATAAACTTTTAGCGAAGCCGTACTTCATCGGTGCCCGATTTTTCAGGATCGGTGCTTCGTATTTTCTCTTGATTTCTAAAAATACCGTATTCGTTGATTTTTCCTTGTTATAACCCCGTAGTCTGACTTTATTACGATGCTTCTGTCCATCTATTTTAGTATGGTAACATTCAAAATCAGGGGTATCAAAATAAATACTGCGAACCGTATATTCCTGCTCGGGACGGGAAGCCGCAAATTTATCCAGCGTAGTAAAAGGAGCGATGAGGCTACGCAATAAATCCAGTTTATTATTGGGAACGAAGTATTTATATTCGAATCGTAACATGGGCTATTTTAATTCGAGGTTGGTGGATCGTTTCAGGTATTCCAGGGGTTTTACCGAACCACAAGTCACTTTACATTTAATGGGCATCCCACTGGCCATTCCCGGAATATCGCCACTCACCGTGGCCTTGGCGAGTACTACCACGTTGCGATTTAAAATCTCTACCTTTTCATTCACTCCAATTAAGGTGGCGGGAATTAACGTATCCTGTCCCAGAATGGATAATTCGATGGTCGTATTTTCACCAATAAAATCCCGATCTCGCAGTTTGATGGGAATAATTAAAATATGTTCCGTCGTATCTGCAATAATCATCCGATCGCCGTCAAGGCCCGTTTCAAAAGAGATTTTTCCAGCAATGGGTGAATGAATCGTGTAGTTGTCCGTCGATGTTTTTAAAAAAGCCAGCTGGTTACGAAGTGAAGCAATCTTGGACTTTATGTACTCCACTTCTGCGGGTCGGTCACCACTGGTCACTACCTCAATTTTTTCCTGGGCTACTACCAGGGCATTTTTGGCCTGCTTAAAGTCGTTTTCCGTATTTTCAAAGTCTGCGCGGGCCAGCAGACCTTCGTTTAACATATCCTGAGCCCGGGCAATTTTAAGCTTTTGAATCTCTAATTCCTGTTCGGCCAAATGTAATTCTTCTTTAGCCTGACTTATTATTTCTGGTTTAGAACCAGCCTGAGCACGCAAAAGGTTGGCTTTTTCAATATTTTTTTCGTTTTCCAGAGCGATCATCTGTCCGTTCAGAAGGTTGGATTGAATCACGGCGATCAATTCACCACTATCAATTTGACTTTCTGCAATTCGATTGGGATTAAATTGAATATTAACGATATCTCCCCGGTCAAACTGATAACTGGAATAGTCTTTCAACAATCCGGTTTTGTGATTATGCAGCGTACTAACCATCGAACCATCCGGTCGTTTGTGAATAACCCATTCTTGCAATGGATATACTTTGGCCGTTGAATCAAAGGCATAGGGGATATCTACCGGCACGAACACACTCGCCACGATCAGGATAATCATAATAATACCTATAGACCCTTTAAACATAAAAATACTTTTATAAATATTCCCTCTAATCATACTACTGGACATTTCTCTCCATTTTCTGCCTCCCAGCCTCCCGAAGGAGTAGCTCCAAACCCGCAGATGTTCAGTAGTATGCTCTCTAACATGCAAACATACTAAAACGATTGAATATGAATTAGATACGTAGTTGAAAAAATTCTTATTACGCCTAATTTAATACAAACCAAATCGGTATAAGGTAATACACCGTATCTTATTAATCATAAGCCCTTTAATAATAACGAAAGCTTAATCATTCGTGCTGATTAAGTCTGTTATATTACTGTTACTTGTTTTTGCTTATTACGGTTTCGCTTTTACGAAAAATCTTCCCAATTATTAAACCAGTTATAGCAAGTTTTATTTTTCTCAAAAATATGGAAGATGTAGAAGGGCCAGATTTACTTTAAGTTTAAACTTTCTAATAAATTGAGCGCAAATATACGGTTTTCCTAGCTTACTTTCATTCCTTTACCTCTGAAATTCGCCTTTTTAGGTTTTTTATTTAACTTTGAATCCTCAAATGTCTTTCTAACAAGACTTCTATTTTTTTAACCTAAAAACGATTTAAGTTATGTCAAAATTTTTGCTGTTTAGTTTACTCCTACTGAGCATGGCTTGCGGTAAAACCTCTACCCAAAGCCCTGCTCCATCTGCTAATTTAGAAGGCTTTCAAGAAATTTCCTTCGATAATGGCGTTTCTTTTGCCCAAAAAATTGGAAATAATGAGATTATTCTGGAAGAAGGCACCCTCCTTAACGGAAAAAAGAACGGAAACTGGACCACTTATCATCCCGATAATGGTCGTGTTGCAACAATTACCAGCTTTATCAATGGCAAAAAAAATGGTATTTACGTGGAATTTACCAATCGGGGTCAAGTAGAACTCCGCGCCAATTATAAAGACGACATCTTTGATGGTATGTACGCCAGCTATAAATTTGGTACCCGACCAATTAAAGAAATCAATTATAAAATGGGGAAAATTAATGGTTTTTATAAAGAATACCACAATAATGGTAAACTACAAAAAGAGGTAAGCTATAAAAATGGTATTCAAGATGGTCCTTTCCGGCAATACAATGATGAAGAAAAGCTGATCATGGAATACGAGTATAAGGACGGAAAGAAAGTTAGCGGAGGCGTGGTCACCGAGTAAATGTAAGGTTTTACATCTAACTTAACATATTTTTATTGGGAATATCGGTTTATTCGAACTAGGTATGAGGCTTTTTGAGAATGAACCGATATTTTCTGTTAAAGAAGTTGTTTAAGAAGTTTAAAAAATCATGAATAATCTGAGGCGTATTTTTTGCTGGCTGTTGTTGTGCTTACCGATAGTGTTATGGAGCCAGCGGGATACCTCTCGTACCAATGCTCCGTTACCCGATGGAGCGGAGGATCTAATTGAGGATTTTATTCAGAATGGCGATGCCGAAGAAGATTTTGACTTCAATGACTTATTCGCCGAGCTGGAATACCGCCGCGATCATCCCCTTAATCTCAACAAAGCTTCTCAGTCGGACCTCGAAGCACTGCGCCTCTTGTCAGATATTCAAATTAATGATTTTTTAAATTACCGATCTACGTACGGAGATTTTATTGCGACGGAAGAACTCCAGGCCATTCCAAGTTTTGATCTGAAAGTAATAACGCAGCTTCGCCCTTTCGTTTCTGTCAAGGGTGGCGTGGACAACTACCAGGTTCCGCTTCTTACCATGATGGCCCAGGGTCGTAATGAAGTACTGGCCCGCTGGCGTCGACGATTGGAAACAGCCAGAGGGTTTAAAGAATTTACGGGCATTATCATTCCGCTGGATGAACGCCCCATTGAATTTATTGAAAATGGAAACCCTTACCAGGGCGATGAAAATGGTTATTATTTTCGTTATAAACATACTTACGAAAATCGCTTGAGCTACGGAGTCACCATGGAAAAAGATCCAGGTGAAGACTTTTTCCGGGGCAGTAATCCTCAGGGTTTTGATTTTTACTCTGCTCACTTTCATTTGAAAGATTATAATAACGTAATCAAGGATTTAACCATCGGGGATTTTAATGTTAGCCTGGGACAAGGACTCATATTGTTTACCGGCTTTGGTCGTGGAAAAGGAACCGAATCCATGGCCATCAAACGGGGTCGCCGTACGCTGAAAGGCTACAGCTCGGTCAACGAAGTTAATTTTTATAGAGGCGCTGGTGTTACCTTGAATTTACACAAAAACCTAGAAGCCACTGTATTTGGATCTATTCGCAGACGAGACGGAAACCTGGTCGTTCCTACAGACACCCTGGAGAATGATGATCAGCTGGCAGAGTTTACTTCTCTACAAATCACCGGGCTCCACCGGTTGCAACTGGAAATTGACGACGAAAATGCCATCCAGCAAAACGTCGTAGGAGGCAACCTGAAATACCACCGCGATCGCTGGCACGTAGGGCTTAACGTATTACACAACAAACTGGATAAACCACTGACGCGTTCTTTCCGTCCTTACACTCAATTCTATTTTCAGGGGGATCAACTGACCAACGTTAGTCTCGATTATTCTTATATTTTTCAAAACATCAATTTCTTCGGAGAAACCGCCATGAGTGATAACGGTGCCATTGCTACCACTAACGGTGTATTGTTTGGATTAGATAGAAAGGTAGATTTATCGGTGCTTTACCGTAATTTTCCGAGAGATTATCAGGCCCTGGATGCCAATGTTTTTGCAGAGTCAAGAACGGCCCGTAACGAACAGGGGCTTTACATCGGAGCGGAAATTCGTCCGGCCAACCGCTGGAAACTCACCACTTATTTTGATCTTTATACGCATCCCTGGCTCCAGTTTGACGCGGACGCTCCTTCGATGGGCTACGATACGCAGTCGCGGCTGACCTATTTTGTCAAACGAAAACTAACCGCCTATATTCAGGTAAAATACGAAGTAGAAGAAGAAAATCTTCGGGGCAATGAAACTAAAACAGATTTTTTATCCCCCACCAAAACCTTCCGTATTCGATTTCAATTTGAAAATAAGCTCAACCCTGGCATCGAACTTCGTACCCGTCTGGCCTGGGGCTTCACCAAAAACGACGTAAACATCAACGAGAGCGGTATGATGTTATACCAGGATCTTGTTTACAAACCCAAGTCCCTCCCCTTCTCTTTTACCACTCGCTTTGCCTATTATGACACGCCGAGTTTTAACGTTCGTTTCTACGCCTACGAAAACGATATTCTCAATTCTTTTTCGGTTCCTCCCTACTACAACCGAGGTACCCGCTTTTACTTTAACCTCCGCTTTAAGGGTATTCGTAACTTAACGTTAGAAGCTCGTTACGCACAGACATTCTGGCGGGGAGAGGAAGGTTTTGCCGTAGGAACAACGGAGGAAATCCTGGGACCTACCCGATCAGAAGTGAAAGCGCAGGTGAAGTATGTTTTTTAGCAAATAAAAATTTTTCTGATTTTTTTATGGAATTTCTGGATGTGATGCATCTTAGTATAGATAAATCGCTATTAACCTTTCTTTTGGTTGATGGTAAATACATTTAAACTAAGAAAAAAATTATCATGGTTGAAAACGAAATCAGCTCCATCATTATCTTTTCTGCTATCAAGGTCCATCGAGCATTGGGTCCCGGATTACTGGAATCTGTTTACGAAGCAGCGCTATATTATGAGCTAACCGTTAATTGTGGCCTGGAAGTGAAAAGGCAATATCCGTTTAAAGTTTTTTATGATGGCCAACCAATGGGTAAAGGATTTCGTGCGGACCTGATCGTAGAAAATAAGGTTATTATTGAATTAAAATCTGTCTCGGAGATTTCTAAGGTTTTTAAGAAAACGCTTTATTCCTATTTAGTTCTGACGGATATCCACTTAGGACTGCTTCTTAATTTCAATGAAGTTTATCTGAAAGATGGAATCGTAAGAATGGTTAATGAATTGAATGAGTAAATTTATACGATAATTTTTAGGATTTTCATGGTCGCGTAGAGACGCAGAGACCTTCTATCGTGTATTCTCTCACCAATAAAAAGTCTCTTCGATACAAAAATTACACATATTTTATCTAAATATAAACTTCTAAAAATCATCCTTTACTTAAATATACACCCCGCATACCACGTGTCTCTGCGTCTCTGCGCGACAAAAATTCTATCATTAAACTTACCTGACAATCACTAAAAAATTAATAGGTCATGCAGAGACAAAAAGACCTTCTATCGTATATTATTTAGCAAATATTTTTTTTGTAATAAATATATTTTCATATCTCTACCCGACAAAAAAATTACATAGCATGAATCATCAAAATGCAAAAAGCAACCTCAACCCACAGATACAGCCCCGCATACCACGTGTCTCTGCGTCTCTGCGCGACAAAATTCTATCACTAAAAAACACCAGATCTAGATCACCCATCCGCCTTCGCCAACCCCTCCTTATAAACCCTCAAACACCGCTCCCTTGCCTCCTTATGATCCACAATCGCCTCAGGATACTCATCCGTCCCAAACTCCGGTACCCATTCCTTAATATATTCTTTCTTTTTATCAAATTTATCCGCCTGCGTGTAAGGATTAAAAATACGAAAATACGGCGCCGCATCCGTCCCGGTCCCCGCCGCCCATTGCCAGCCGCCGTTATTACTCGCCAGATCAAAATCCAGTAGTTTTTCCGCAAAATAAGCTTCGCCCCACTGCCAGTTGATCAGCAGATGTTTAGTCAGAAAGCTAGCCGTGATCATCCGTACCCGGTTGTGCATATATCCCGTGGCGTTCAACTCCCGCATCCCGGCATCCACGATCGGATAACCCGTATTTCCTTCACACCAGGCCTTAAATTCTTTTTCATTATTTCGCCAGTCAATCGCTTCGTATTTTTTCCGAAAAGGACCGTCAGCCACGTGTGGGAAATGATCCAGAATCATCGCGTAAAAATCCCGCCAGATCAGCTCACTCAAAAAAGTCTCGTTAATTCGGCTCGCCTTCAACGCTTTATCCCGAATAGAAATCGTACCAAATCTAAAGTGTAAACCCAATCGCGTCGTCCCGTTAATCGCCGGAAAATTTCGGGTCTCATCGTAGGTCTTAATTATTTTTCGGGGAACCGATCGATCAGGAATCGCCTGATCTGCCGACTCAAATCCCATCTCTTTGAGCGTAATTATTTTTTCTGGCTTAGTTTGGAAAAGATTTTTGAAATATTTTTTATTGGGATAAGGTTTAAAATAATAAGAGATTTTAGCCGACACATTATCTGCCGTATTATTCACCATCCGGCTATTTAATTTTTTCTTCCAGATTTTGCTGTATGGCGTAAAAACCACGTAAGGATCTCCGTCTCCTTTGACCACCTCGTCCTTTTCGAAAATCACGTGATCTTTATAGGTATTAAATGGAATATCTTTTTTGGTAAGCAAGGCCTCCACGGCAGCGTCCCGTTTTTTGGCGTACGGCTCGTAATCGTGATTGGTATAAACCGCATTAATGGTATACTCCTTTAGCAGCGCTTTCCAGATCTTTTCCGGACTTCCGTAACGAACCAATATCGTACTACCCTGCTCTTTTAATTCAGCGTGTAAACGGGTAATTTCATTATGAATAAATTCTACCCTAGCATCTTTCTTATTCTCTAATTTATCAAGTATCTCCCGATCAAAAATAAACAGGGGTAAAACATTTTTTTCATTTTTTAACGCGCGGTAAAAACCAGCGTTGTCATCCAGACGGAGGTCTCGACGGAACCAAAAAATACTAACGGATTTTGACATAGTTGAATGTTGGATTGGTGCTTAAACTAAACTTGTGAATAAGAGATTTGTTTACGATGGCTAATATTTTCCGGATAATAACCAAATCCAAGATATAATTAAAATACTGGAAATTATTTAGAAAAAACTTTTCGTGATACATTTCGTACAATTCACTCATTGTCAGTTATTTAAAACTTTAATTTTTCTTTCCAGAAAGGAATTTTAAAAAAACTACTGAAAATTTGTTTTTTATATAAACAAATAGTTAACTTTACACCATAATGTAATCATAATAGTTTTAAAAATACCTCAATGAGACTCCAACAACAGGAAACCCTTTATTTTCAAAATGCTAAGTCTGATAAAATATATCAGGTGGACTTATGTGAGGTAACGGGTGGAATGTACTTGGTAAACTTTCGTTATGGCCGACGGGGTAAGCCGCTCCGTGAAGGAACAAAAACAGATCAACCGGTAGCCTTGGCTGCAGCTCAGAAGATTTTCGATAAACTGGTAGCAGAAAAAACAAAAAAGGGATATTCCGCTTCTGGTACCTCCGTGCCTGCTGCTGCTGCTCCTCCCGTCGCCGTAGATACGACCCTCCGTACGGAAGAACCCGAAACCGTAACTCCTTTTAAACTTGAATTAAATCCAGCTCGAAAATCAGCTATTTTAAGTGCTATCCAGGAGATCGTAAATAAAACAAATCCACTTAATCCCAACGCTCCTTCTTCGCTCTGGAACACCTTTAAAAGTGTTGTTCAAAACACAAATAACAATCCATCAAACAAGCTCCTCGCCAACGACTTTCCAAAATCAAATTCAGGCCGGACTATTGAACGTCTGGTCTGGCGAGTTGGAGAGTTACGAATTAAAGAAGCTATTCCATTATTACTAAAAATTAATTCTACCAAAAATCATACGCTGTTAAATTATAATCTGGTTTGGGCCATCGGTCGCTGCGGTGATCCTGCCGGAATGCCAAAACTGGAAATGATCCGCCGTTCGCTTCCCTCCAATGATTCACTTTATCCAATGATCAAGGAAGCCCAAATGGCACTCATGAGTGAAGCCGAACAAAAAGAATTAGCAGGATTTATCGAGGATACACTTCCACCCGGTATAAAAAACATTTTATCAAATGGTCCCGCTCTGGGCAACTTATTATTGCAGGAAGATCAAGCTGGTAAAACCGCCAGACTGAATATGTCTAATCTTTATTTGATTGCCAAATTCAACAACACCGTTAAAAATGCTATTTTTTATTTTGTAAATAAAACGCCCTTTACCGGTAATGGATTTTTTAAGGCTTTTCGCCAAATTTTTAAGGCCGCCGAATTTCGGGCCGACGCCGAGCTATTTGGCTTGATGGCGTATCGTATTCAAAAAACACCCGGGAATTTCATCTCTAATTCCTGGAGTCACCAACGGATCAATAATCGCTACGTCCGCACAAAAGACGAACTCAAAAAACCAGATGCCAGAATTGCTTTTTCGGTGCAAACCAAAAATTATCTCATACGACGAATCGCCCGGATGCTGCGCAACAAAGGCAACGTTGCCGATCCGGAATATGTAAAAATGGCGACTGGAATTTTACAATACTACAAGGATACCGACGAAGTACCCTTGCACAGTGAAACTTTTTATTCTTATAACCGGGACGCCGATGGCAGATGGAACAGCGTACAAAATACCTTACATTATACCAGCACGACCGCCTACACAATTTTTAATCAAATTCTTTACGCCAATAGCCCTCGGTATGTATTATCAAAAGGCCGGCAAAAATTATTATTCCGTCCAAATATTGATAAAAATAATCCGCTACCTACCGAAAGAGAGGAAGCATATCCGGAACTTTGGGATCGGTTGCCACAAGGTTTTCTCCAATTATTGGCAACCAGCGAATCCAGACTGGTACACGAATTTGCCGTCAAAGCTGCTCGGGCCAATCACCGAAAAGTACTCAGTCTGATCAATGCGGAATTTGTTATTTTATTATTAAAAATATCATATCCGGAGACTTTGCGATACGCAGTAGAATTATCGCGTTCTGTTTACCGTCCGGCACAACCGGATTTTAATTTAATCAGCGCTCTGTTACATGCAGATCTTGAAGAAGCCCGCAGACTCGGTATTGGTTGGATGGATGAAAATAAAGAGGCGTTTTTAAATAACGAAGACTTTTTATTGGAGCAGTTATTCAATCCAGCAACAGAAGTTTCGGATTGGTGTCAACGATCCTTGGGCAACCACCAATTATCAGAAGAAAAATCTTTAATGTTAATTGCAAAATCTGTAGCTAAAATGCTACGGTACGATGCGACGGCTACTACCGCAGATCGAAATGCGATCTTAAACGCAGGCGAGTTATTATCCCAACATTTTCAGAAACCATTATCTCAAACCAGCTTTAAAATCATCAACGAGCTACTCGGCCACCCCGTACCCGCCGTCGGTGTTTTCGGAGCAAAAATCTTATTAAACCACCAGACACCACCGGAGCAATTACCCGAAGATTTACTACTCGGATTAATCAACGGAGATACGGAAGAGCTACGCGTCGTAGGTATCCAGTTACTTGGAAAATTACCCGACGAAAACCTGGCAACCAAACAGGATCTAATGGTTGGACTATCTCTCTCAAAGCACACAGAAATCCGTCAGGATGTCCAGCCGATTATTAAGCGAATGGCCGAGAATAATAAAGATTTTGCGAAAGAAATAGTATTACGTCTGGCGCCCTGGTTGATGAAAAAAGAAGAACATGAAGGTCGGGACGAAGATTTGGTCAAACTAATTTCTGAGGATTTAACAGGTCATTTACATCACCTGGCACCGGACATCATGCTGGACCTTTTATACAGTGCCCGTAAACCAGCGCACACGGTCGGCTTCCTCGTCCTCAAAAATCATGGAGATGGCGAAAAATTGACCATGCGACAAATCGTACAATTAGGAAGCAACGAACTGGTAGATGTTCGAAATTGGGTCATGGATTATTATCGGGCACAACCGGAACGCATCAAATACGAGTTACCAGAAGCCGTTCGACTACTAGATGCTCGTTGGGAAGATAGTCGCGATTTCACGATGGATTTTTTACGAGATTCTCTTACGGAAAAAGACTGGACGCCAGATGTATTAGTCAGCATCTGTGATAGTGTAAATCCAATGGTGCAACAATTTGGACAAGAAAGAATTACCAAATTTTTTAAAAAAGAATATGGCGAACAATATCTCTTACAATTAAGTCAGCACCCAAGTGGCGATCTACAAAATTTTGCCACCAACTACCTGGATCATTTCGCAGCGGATAAACCACAAAATATTGAAAAACTGGAACCTTATTTTACAACGGTTTTAGCGGGTGTTAATAAAGCCGGAGTAGCGAAAAAAAGAATCTTCAATTTCCTGCATCAGGAAGGTTTAAAAAATGAAAAATCAGCAACCATCATTGCCGGTGTCATCGCCCGGCAATCCGCCAGTATGGCCATTACGGATAAAGCGCGATGCCTGGAAATCATGCGGGACTTAAAAAAGATTTATCCCAATATTTCGTTACCGGTAGTTAAAATAGATTTTACGGATTATCCCATTGCTCAACCCTATCTTCCAGAATCAGATAGGCAGACACAAAAAATATAAAACTATGTTATTCAACTATAAATACAGTGGGAGCTCAGCGGTCAATAGTAGTGCCACTAAAACGGGAATGAATTTTTCGCCGGATGCTTTACGGCAACCTACTTTTTTTCGGGGTACCTTGCGTAAAAATATTCCTTTCCGTGAAGCCATTTCCGCACTGCATTACGTAGTGGTTTCTGATCTGAGATTTAAACCAAAAGACCGGGAAGAATATAAAGCCTGGGCGGCACAACAAGAACAAATCTATCTGGAAGAAATGGCCGCCACCAACGAAGAACTCAAAGGCAAAGTAGGTGTCCGACGCAAAGAACTAGACGATCTTCAACAACAATCCAGTAAGATCATGATGCCTTATTACAAGGCACAAAAAAAATACTTTGAGTACATTTATAAAAGAGATCGCGACGCCTGGTTTGTATTAGATCCGGTCATTACGGTTCATCCCGACGAAGTTTTCTTTGAATGTTTTAGTCAGGACGAATCTACTTACGGAAGGCTGGGAACCGGCTATGAGGTTTTTAAAAACATCAACGAATTTGAATGTGGTACCACCAACATTGATTACTCGGACGCATTGTACAAGGAGTTTCAAAAAATCCGGGATTATAAAGAAACGGATTTCAATATTGACCCCAGTGGATTTGAAGTGAAGACGACGCAGGAAGATAATTTTAAAGAAGTAAAAATAGATTTACCCGACAGTTGGGTACGCGGATTTTTACAGGTGAGCTCGGCGATGACCCTCGATAAAGTTTCTTTTGATTTACATCCAATGGACGTTTATAATTTTTGTTTTATTTTAAAAAGATACAAAGAAAAAAAAGGACCCCGTTCGATCCGTTTTGTACTAAAACCGGGACAACCCGTCAAAGCAATTTTCGAACCGTGGAATTACGAAGTCGTCTGTAGTCGAAGTCCTTACCACGGAACAACTGAAAAAGAAATTCGCATCTGGGGACGCCGACGATTATTAATTTTAGAACGACTAATTCCCGTTACCAAAAAATTTACGGTTAACCTGTTAGGAACCGGTCTACCTTCTTTCTTTGTCGCAGATATGGGCGATATGAATTTTACCCTGGGACTTTCCGGCTGGACCAAAAACGACTGGTCACGGGCGGGCAACTTTGACCTGCTGGCGCCACGGGCGGAGATAGATTTATTTACCAAAGCCAAAGTATTTGAAGCTCTCAAAGAAACCTGGTTTGCTACGGCAGATGAGCTGGCCCAAAAATTAAAACTGGACCGGGTAGTAATCATGGGCGCACTATCCGCCTACACTCAGGCGGGCCGCGTAATGTACGATCTGAACCGGGACGTTTATCGCGTCCGGGAATTGAGTCGAGAACCATTGCCTTTTGACCAGCTGCGCTTTGCCAACGAACGTGAGCAGCAGGCCCGCATCTTTGTCGACCAAAAGAAAGTGACCTCCACCCTGACACTGGTGGAAGACAACCACAAAAAAATAACGGGTCGGGTAACCGATCAAACCAAGAATCATGATACCGAGTTATTAATTAATGCCGACCAGCGACTGGCGAAAGCCAGTTGCACCTGTCGGTTTTTCCAAAAGAACAAATTATTCCAGGGGCCGTGCGAGCACATCCTGGCGACTAGAATACACGTCAATCAAAAGTGATAGACGGAGCCTGTTTGTTTGAAGAAACATAGAGACAGGCAAAGAAAAAGGGACTGTTCCCTAAAGTGTGTCAGCTCGCAAGCCTTCCTTTAGGAAAAGAAGGTAGCAAAGCTAAATGACACACTTGGATCTGCAGTCTCCAGAAAAACTTGCATTCCGGCTGGCGTTTCGCCAGTCACGCTAACAACTTTTGCATACGTCACCGACTGACTCTTTATATTGCATTACATGCAAGGTAATCAACATTGCGGTTTGACTTCCATGAAGTCAATATTGACTACCTTACAGTAATGCTTTGAGTTGAGCCATTCGGTTGAAAGCATCTACGAAGTTTTTCTCGAAAACTGAAAGCTAACTAGCCAAAAGCTAATAGCTAACAGCCTTTTAAAACCCAAAGATTTTGCCACCCGGCTGGTGTTTCGCCAGCCATGCGTACAACTTTTGCATACGTCACCGGCCGACTCTTTATATTGCATTACATACACTACCAGTGCCATTGCGGTATGACTTCCTTGAAGTCAATAACACCGGTAGTGCAGTAATGCTTTGAGTTGAGCCGTCCGGTTGAAAGCATCTTCGAAAATTAATTTGGGTTTATTTTTTAAACGTTGAAATGTTGATTTGTTGAATGCTAGTTTAGCATTCAACAAATCAACATTTCAACGATTCAACAACTAAAAAAAATGTCTCAACCACGAACCCGTCAGGAACTCTACGATTTGATCAAAGAATCCGGAAAGCAGGAATTCATCCTTTCCGAAATGAAACGGCTTGGATTCTGGGAAGATAATCAAGAGAAACCTTCTTTACCAGAAGTGCTCCTTACCCGCCAAAGTGAACTCCGTAAGGAAATCTCAACTTTGGTGGCCAAACAACGAAAAGTAGCAGATCCAGAAAAACTCTTGACGGAATACCGTAAAAAGCGGCTGGAAGAATCCCGGATTAAACAGCAGGAAAACCGGGAAAAGCGAGCTAAAGAAAAAGAAGAAAAAGCCGCCGCCTGGAAAATTCGTAAAACCAAAGAAATTCTTTACCTGGGCGATGATATCTCCGTAGGACTGGCCGATAAAAAAAGCAATACAGCACAACTCCAAAAATTTCAGTTACCCGATTTTTCGGACGCCGCCGCACTAGCCGCAGCGATGCAAATTGAAGTTGGACAATTGAGCTTTTTAGCTTATAATCGACGGGTAACAAAGGTAAGTCATTACCAACGTTTTTACATGCAAAAAAAATCTGGTGGTCAACGGTTGATCTCCGCCCCTATGCCCCAATTGAAAAAAGTACAGTATTGGATTTTAGAAAATATTCTTAATAAAATCCCCGTGCACGAACAGGCGCACGGATTTAAAACGGCGAGTTCGATTGTGAGCAACGCACTCCCCCACGTCGGACAGGACGTAGTCGTCAATCTGGATTTTAAAGACTTTTTTCCAACGGTTAATTTTATCCGTATCAAAGGCGTTTTTACCAATCTCGGATACTCTTCTCACATTGCCACCATTCTCGCCTCACTCTGCACCGAACCGGACGTGGATCAAATGGAAATGGATAATGTAAATTATTTTGTTGCGAAAGGACCAAGAGTCTTACCACAAGGTGCGCCAACCAGTCCGATGTTGACCAATATTCTTTGTTATAAACTGGATAAGCGATTAGCTGGTTTAGCAAATAAAAATGGTTTTAATTATTCGAGATATGCGGATGATTTAAGTTTTTCTGCGAAGGGTGAATCTACCGAAAATCTGACAAAATTATTGTGGGCGGTTCGGAAAGTAACGGAATCGGAAGGTTTTGTTTTACATCCCGAGAAACTACGGATCATGCGGAAGGGCGCGCGACAAGAAGTAACGGGTTTGGTGGTCAACGAACAGCTGGGTATCAGTCGTAAAACCTTACGGAAATTCAGAGCCCTGCTCCATCAGATTAAGTTAACCGGCTGGCAAGGCAAGCAATGGGGCACCAGTCCTAATCTCGTTTATTCGGTCTGCGGCTACGCTAATTTTGTAAAAATGGTCAAGCCCAAACAAGGAGAAAAGTTGTTGCAGGAAGTACAGTCGCTGATCGCGCAATGGAAGGTAAAACCTACACAGACGCCACCTCCTGTTTCTAATAAATTAGCGGATAAAATTTCGGAAGAACAGGAAAAGTTGAAAAAGGATGACGGGAAGAAAGAAGATGATCAGGCGGGATGGAAATTGTGGTAGAATAATGTATATTTATTTAATTGCCCGTCTATTGTTTATTTTATCCTGCATTTTCATTTAATTTATGTAATATAATGTTAATCAGTTGATTGGTTAATCAATATGCAAGACTACACTGATTAACCAATCAACTAATTAACACCACTCAAAAAATATAAAATATCTCTTTTCTGAACTATGATGATTATTCAGATAATGCCAAATGAACACACGCTCCTACTCCGGCAACTCCATCGCCATCACAAAATATCCATCCGTGGCGTACATGATCTTTTGCTCCAAATCCACCGCAACCGTATTCTTAAACTCCGCTCCCGGATATTCTTCTTTATTCGGACTTTGCAAATCGCGGTGAAGCATCTTACCATTGCGGGCGTCCACAATAAATAGCCCTGAATTACCATAATATAATCGGTCACCGTATAAACGCATCGTCACACAACAGCCGCTAGCATCATCGTTTTTCCAGCTAAGTTGACCGGTAGTTTTATTAATGGCCAGTAGATTCGACTGATCGTCTTTGATGATAAAATTATTATCGTGAATGAGAAAATTGCTGAGTTGCCAGGCGACGTTGTGGTCGTACTGCCAGACTTTTTCTCCGGTGTGGATGTTGAAGCAGTAGGCGGAACCTAAACCGACGAAGTAACAATAATCACCGTCGATGAGGGGGGCGCGGATGTTGGAATTACCCCATTGATCGACCTCAAGATGCTCCCATTCCATTCGTTTTTGAGTGATGTTGTAGCAGTGGAGGTCTACTTTTATTTCGTAAGGATTGAGAACAATTTGACGATTCTGGAAAATAATAAGTGTGTCGTTAACTACATTTTCAAATATAGCTATTCCTGTTATATGCGTCTCAAAATTATTTTTCTTTAGAGTTCTAAAAACTTCCCTACAATCACCATCCAATAGATTACAAATTCTGATACTAGAACTATCGGATTTTGCATTTCGACCATAGCTCATTGTATGAAAGTAAGATTCTTTAAATGAGGAAATACGTTCATCTCTATGATCTACCAATGTACTCCATTCTGAGCCACCAGTAGCAGTATTAATACCATAATGATCCTGATAAGAACTTCCTACGATAATATTATCGTATATTATTACAGTACCATCGAGTCCCATATTTTGACCAGGCAAAGTATTAATATATTCATTCCAATTCCAGATCAAAGACCCACTATCTAAATCAAATTTCTTAATTATTTCATTCTCACCGCCTCTGCGTTCACTTACAATAATTCCATCTTCTAATAAAATCGGATTAATACTTCTAGAATAAGACAAATCAGACTTTATGGGCATCTGCCAGATGACACCATTCTCATTATTAATAATAGGAAAATTATTATTTGGTGCTTGTTCTGCTATCTCCTCTTTTTGGCAACCTAGTATTAAGAGAAGACAGAGAAAGTTTATTAGTACTTTATACATAATTTTTATTTAAAAGCGGTAGCCCTAACTGGCTACCGCGGTTTTTCTAAATGTTATTGTGGCTCAATTCTAAAAAATAAATCCACTCCACCTCCAAACAAAGTCGTCAACTTCACCTCCAGCTCACTATTATTCCGCATCTGCTGGTGACTGGTATTAACCATCTCCCGATTCAGGTCAGGTCGTACGATCCCTCCGGGGATATCTCCGGCGGAGGAAGCGAGGACGACGCCGTCGGAAGGGTGCTCGATCCGATTAAAGATAAAGTTATCTTGTGGAGAGCAACTAACGTCTTGTTCATTATAATCATAACACTCATCATCGCTTTCTACGAAAAACGTATTTGTTCCCACTAAGTCTCCATAGTCATATTCCTTACAAATACATTCTTTACTTACAAATTCAGCCTCAATTTCAAGCGCTCCGATGGCCATTTTATACTGGTCATTTAAAGACCGCATATAATCCAATCCTTCGGCCCAGGCATCTCTTTGTGTGCGTAAATCTTCTTCATCCTGAAGTGCTTCCCAGAGAATGCACCCAGCAATATTTGGCCCCCAAAGAGTCCACCAAGGGCAATCTACTCCCTCCGCATTATTATATGCGGTGATTGCATCTGCATGTTTTGTCACTATATCAAGAATAAATTCATCTGCCCATTCTACTAACTCATCGTCTTCATTGGCTTCAAAATAATCTAGCGAATTCGGATCAGTGGTAAAGTAATTCATCGTCCGCCAAAAGATAGGTTCCTCTTCTACTCCGTAAAAAGCTACTTTAGGAATATTAGAGGTTTCAGAAAAGGCATTAAGTTCTTCCAGTTTCTCCGCGCCCACTGCGTAATCTTCTGTAATAGGTGCAAGAAATTGACCAAATACCTGGCTTTCTATAAAACCTGTTACAACACCACAAATTTCGTCCACTCCATTCTGTAAATCTGTAAGGCTAACTAATGGTAAAGCTCTTTGAGGGACTTGACCGAGTGCAAAAGCAGATACAACATCACTACAACCTTCTTCTAACAATTGCTGTAATACAGGGATATTATTAATAATTCTTGCTCCCTGATGAGCCGACCCAAAAGTAACAATACCTCCAAACATCCGATCTGCTTCGGTTGCTGGTACATCTGAATAAAATTTATTCGCTGCCCGAGCTACTATTCCGCCTTGACTGGATCCAATTAAAAAAGAAGTTGCGGGATCATCAATATTATTCGTTTCCAGAATTGGAGTACCTAGATTTACCAAACTACTGTGCAGATCAGAACCGGCACCATCCATTGAAAATTCAGAGTAAACTGGCCTTTCTGCGCTTGTTTGATAATTGCGCCGAACATAATCAGATGCAGTAGACCAAGTGTCAGTAGTCCCTCCAAGTCCGTGTACAAAATAGATTAACTGATAACCCGGAGGTGGTGGCGGCGGTGGCGGTGGTGCGAAATTTTCGTCGAACACAGGTTCAATGAATGATATATTTTGATTTAGTGTTTCAACTTTCTTGTTGACTTCTTCACAACTTTTTTGCCCTGTCGCGATTTGACAACTCAGAAGGAGAATTAAAATAATAATACTATTTTTCATGATATTTTTTTTAATTTTTTTTACAATTTAATAAAACGTTCAGTCCATGAGGCTTCTTTACCTTCAATTTTAATAATATAAGTACCTGCTGGCAACTGGTTAGTAGAAATATTATAAGGAAAAGGGTTCTGCTCTTGCTCGGTAAATACACTTCGTCCGTTTGTATCAAAAATTGAGACGGTAAACCAACTCCGGGGTGAGACATTAGATCTAGCGGAAATAGTTAACAAGTCCCCTACAGGGACAGGAAAAAGTTGGAATGACACCGAGTTGGAAGCCTTATCTTGATCTTTAGAGTTGATCGAATGTTTCTTAGCTCTGATTGTAGCCTTATGCTCTTTATGAGTTTTAATCGTTATCTTTTCTGCGCAAGCACCATTGGAAAGCGTAATGTAATCCTTTGAGATTTGGCGCTCTAATACTTTCTCCCCAGAAACTAGTGTTTTATAGTTTCTCTTTTCAGAATAAATCAGTGCTCCATCTCTTGAAATAATCTTTTCCATACTCTTCCTACTAGGATTATAATGTATTTCAATTCCATCTTTCGTAATAGAAGTAGTACCATTAACATTCGTATAAACAATAAAACCCTGATTTTCAATATTTGATTGTTGCTCAGCAGATATTCCGACTGGAAGTTTAACAAAAAGTGATCTTTCCGCACTGTTTGAATTAGTCGGATATTCTTCACCATGAGGAGACGCACTAAGGACTGCTCCTGACGCTGAAAGTGCGGTAGAACCTTCCGCATCAATAACTATTTTGTGAGGCTTGGTCATCCACTCCTCGTATATATTCTCCGAATCCACGAGTTCAATAACGGTTGTTATTTCATTATCATCATTGAGATATTTGTCAATTCTATTTGTCTGTGATTTCGGTATTAACTTTAATTTATCCAGCTCAGTAACGTTTGAAATATCTCCAACGATATAAAAGGTCTTTACTTCTTCGGTGTAGCTAAGTTTAGAAATGTATCTAGACTCAACCTGATAGGGGGTTTGAGCAAAAGACGGTTTTAAAGCAGTTAGGCAGAATATTATTATGCAGAATTGCAGGTAGGTATTCCTATTTAGTGTGTGTGTGAATAGCTTCTTTTTCATGAGTAAAGTTTAATGGTTAAAAAATAAAAAGGCGGCCACCTTAGAGAGAATAATACAAAGCTATATCATTACGATGATCTGGTATCTTCATTTATCGTTATTCCGTTATTTATATTTTCATTTATCGTAAAAAAATTATTGAAAAAGGACTACTTTTATGTTTTCCGTAAAAAAATACTGAATATGTCCATTAACAGTCTGTTATTAGAAGAAATAAAAAAAAGTGATGTTGATCAAAATCTAGTAACTGCCTTAATGAAGCACCTTCACCTTTCTCAAAGTCAGGCATACAGAAGAGTGAATGGAGTAGTAGAATTTTCGTTATCAGAAGCATCCATTCTTATCAACGCTTTTAATATTGCACCTGAGCGTATTTTCATCAAGGAGGTGCGAAAAAATACAATAGATTTTAAGGTGTCTCTAAGCATTAATAATTCTTATTTAGACTTTTTACAGAATTTAAAGTACGTGCTTCATACAGTTGGACGACTACCAAAGGCGGATGTTCAGCACACCAGTAATGAACTCCCTACTTTCTACCTATTTCTCTTTCCCAGCTTGGTAAAGTTTAAAATATACATGTGGAATACTACTTTTTGGCAAGACAAGCAATCTATTCAAAAATTCAGATTTGAAAATATACCTCCAGAAGAAATAGCGCTGGCAAATGAAATAAAAGAAGCTTATTTAGATTTATCTACCACAGAATACTGGAATCTACGATTAACGGATAACACACTAAATCAGATTCAGTACGCATTGGAAAGTGGCCTGTTCGAAAACCGGGAAGATGCGATACAACTTTGTGAAGATTTACGAAATGTTAATCGAGAAGTGACCAACATGGCAAAAACAGGACAGAAGAAATTATCTAATGATAAATCCTTAAAAGTCAGAGGAAAATTTCAGCTCTATTTAAGTGAATTACCAACGAATATTCATTTTTTAGTTACGCACCAAAAAGGTCACTCTTTGTATACGACTTTTGACAAACCCAACTTTTTTCACACCGATAATAAGGCCGCTTGTAATTATATTAAAAATTGGATGAAAAACCTCAAAGGTAAATCTGTCCTGATTAGTGAAACGGGGGACAGAACCCGCAATAAATTTTTCCACCGCCTGGATCAGGAAATAGCAGACTTTATGGAAAAAATTCCCACAAACTTTTAGACTATTCCAGTAAAAATGACAAAACCGTAAATAGAATTCATGAATTCTATTTACGGTTCTGCAAAATATTTTTGGAATAAGATATTCCTAAAAATACCGCGGCGTCGTTACCTTTTTATCCGTAAAATTAAAATCATAACCCAGCATGATCTCGTAACTGGCTCCGGATACCGGACGCAATTTACTAATCGTATAATCGTAGGACATGCCGATTCGCAATCCATTCCGTAAGTAGAACGAACCCCAAAAGTCAACCGAATCAAAAGAACTTTCACCACCAAAAGCTTGAGCGCTAAAGGCAGAACGGAAGGAAGTTCCTAACCATAAACTTTCAAAAAATAAAAAACTGAAATCTATATCGAATTCGGTAGGTGCTCCAACTACGTTGAGTGCATTGGATTGAGAAGCGAGTTCGCCTAATAAACCTACGCTTTTTATCAGAATCGAGGGTTTAAAATATAAAGCATCGCCATTCAGTGGAAAAGCGGCACCGGCAGAAAAGTAGAAGTGTCGGTAATATTTGGCACCTCTGACCGAAGTATTTCCTCCGGACTCAACCGCATCTCCCAGATCCCATGAAATTAATTGTGGAACCGAAAATCCGATATAATATTTAGGCGCGTAATAAAAAATTCCTGCCCCAAAATTTGGCATCCAACGGTTCGGAGTGTCAGAAGAAAAAGAGGCATCTAATTCTCGTGGATCCCGATAGCGCAATAGCGACCAATCTGCCCGCCAGTTCATCGCCCCTGCCTGTAATCCCATTGATAATTTTCCATTTCCAAAAGGCACCCGATAGGCATACGCCAAAAATGCAGAAGTAGAACCCGTGGCACCAATTTTATCATTCACCACACTCATCCCCAATCCTACTCTTTCCTTAAAAGGCATATGAAGCGTAACGGATTGCGTAGTTGGTGCGCCATCAATGCCCAACCACTGTCCACGCTGCAAAGCACGAACAGATAAATATTCCGGACTCCCCGCAAACCCGGGATTATAAGCCAAACTATTAAACATATATTTGGTAAACATTGGATCCTGCTGGGCGGTCATCTGTCCAAGCAATCCTCCAATCATTAATATAACCAATGTAAATTTTCTCATATTTGTTAGTCTTTGATAGATACTATCACTACAAAATTTATCCAAATATCATGCCTTCTACATTAAAAATACCCGTAATAGGTTTTAATCTATTACGGGTACAAACATATATAATCTTACATAAATATTTAAATAATTATAACAAAGACTATTAGATCACTATCGGTGTATTTGTAGCCATCCACTATATTGTTCCCCTTCTCCATCTTCAATCAGATAAAAATAGGTGCCATCCGGTAAATCATTATCGTCCCACCGCCCAGAGAATGGGTCATCATTTGTATATCCTTGACGATCGTATACTCTGTTGCCCCAACGATTATAAACTTGTACTCTGTTATTCGGGAAACGTTCTATGCCTAAAATGATAAAATTATCGTTGACTCCATCTCCATTCGGTGAGAAGCCGTTAAAAATGGTCAGTTCCTCGCAGAGCACCGTAATCGTTACCGTAGCGGTATCGGATCCGGTGGAGGTATTGAGGGCATACTGGAAGCTATCCACGCCACAGAATTCCCGCGCTGGACTATAAATAAGATTATTATCTGCCCCAAACTCAACGGTTCCATTAGCTGGAATGTTGATAATTTCCAGGCTGATAAACTCACCATTCAAGGTATCATTCCCTAAAACATCAATAACCAACGGAGTATTGATGATGGTTAAGCTATCATCGTCCACCGTTACGGGTCCCTCTCCCAGAAGCGTCAGATTGGTAATGGCCAGGAAGGTCGTATCACAAACGCCAAGGTCATCACAGATTACAATACAGGCAGTATCCTGTCCTAATCCAACACTTTGAATAAGGACACACCAGGTACCTTCTACAAATTCTAACTCATCACTATTACTAGATAGCTCCGGACAAGCATTAAAGATTGTATCAATGTTTCCAGCCAATTCGGTAGTATCTACACAGAATTGATCCACGTCTCCAAAGAATATTTCCCTTGTTGTGGATTCGGACATCGGTGGAATAACGGTAACCAGTAATATGGTGGTGTCACAGTGTCCCGCGTCGTCACAAAGCACGATACAAGCCGGATCTGTTCCAATTCCAGTTCCCTGGTAACTTACACAATAGGTTTCGGGATCAATCGTAAAGTTGACATTTGTGCCAGAACTATCCGCACAGATATTAAAAATCGTATCAATAATGCCTGGTAATACCGTAGTATCCATACAGAACGTATCCGTAAAATTAAGCAAAATTTCCAGCGGTATGGTATCCGTCGGCAACGGCACGAAATCATCACACACAATATTTACATTAAAAGTATCTATACAACCTGCGATAGAATCTCTGAGAATAATCTGGTGCATTCCGGTATCCAATTCCATCTGTGCGCCTTGTGGCTGCAAATTAAATCCAGGCTCTGCGGTGTCGATAATTACACCAAATTGGGATACGACCATATCACCGTACGTATTATTCAGATCGCCTCCGATCATTTCAAATCCTCGTAAAACCCAGTCACCAGTTGGATCCCAAACATTCATACTATCTACTAATTCGTTGAGACCGATAAACTGTCCCATCGAAAAGAAATTATTATTTACTTGCCAGCTATTAAGTGTGTAAACACTATTATTACTAAAAGCGATACCATCGTAAAGCACCGTTGTATCGACGTTGCATCCTAGGAATCCATTGGTATAAGGCAAGCCATTATCTGTTACCTCATAGTTCAGAATTTGTGGGACGGTAAGTTCCAGACAGATCGGTGTAAGGTCTTCGCATACAGCCGCTTCTACCTGCGGCGGGCCCAGATAAGTATCTTCCAGACAAGGTCGGCAGATCACATTTAACTCAATCGTATCAATACATCCCTGTCGTAAATCTTCCACAATCACCTGATGGAATCCAGTATCAATAGCCAACTCTAATCCATTAGGAATGGGTTGTAATCCTGCCTGTACAATTTCGACAACCACTCCACCAAGAGTGATGACGGCCGGACCATAATTATTGTTAAAGTTGTCTCCAATAATTAGGAATTCATCTACTCTCCAGTTTCCGGCAGGGAACCACACATTCATCGAATCTACCAATTCCTGAGGACTAGTCAGGTTATCGGCACTAAAGGTTTCTCCCAGTACCGACCATTCTTCCAGACCAAAAAGACTTAAACCAAATAAATTTGTTGCATCATATTGTACCAGTGAATCAATATCACAACCAAGGAATCCTCCGGAATAAGTCGAACCGTTGTCAGTGATTCGATAGTTGATAATCTGGCTAATGGAAAGGTCTACACAAACAGGCGCAGTACCTTCACAGTTATCAGCGATTAATTCTGTCGGACCGGAATAAATGCCGGGACAATTTCGACAATCTATTAGTAGATTAAATGTATCCACACAACCTTCTTCCAGGTTGAAAGTTATAATTTGGTGGAAACCAGTATCGAGCGATATCTGAGTTCCATCGTTGTCGATATTAATCTCTCCCTGAATCAGACGCTGATCCGAAGAAGCGTAAGATCTTAGTGCCATGGCACCGTAGGTTCCATTGATAGTACGGGTAACGATATTATTGTCCTCCAGTTCCCAGTTACCCGCGGGATCCAGTCCGGATAGTATCGTAAATAATTCGACAATAGTATTAAAAGTATCTACGGTTACGTTTCCACCATTTACGGGCCATCCAGTTAATTCGTAAGGCCCGACGGGGAAGTCAATTAAAAAATTATCAAATCGGTAAATCAAGGAGGTATCGCTCTGACAACCCAAAAAGTTGCCGTTGTAGAACATTCCGTTGTCCGTCACTTCGTAATTATCAATTTCTAAAATACCGATGGGTAAACAAAAGTCAATGCCTGCTTCGCAATCAAAGGTAGGAAGTAACAGGGTATCGCTTGCGGATATTCCACAGTCGGTGGTAATTGAAATAATTACACAAGTTGTATCCGGCAATCCATTATCGTTTGCAATAATACAGATAGTATCAACACCTATTCCAGGTATATTGTCAGAAGAATAATTTAAACATCCATCGTTGTTTAGCGTCCAGCTACCAAAATCACTACTTCCGGCAAAACCACCATCCACCAATTCGTAGGTAACGTTAGTCGTATCGAAACAAGATTCCAGTTCAAAGCAATACTCCATCAGGCTATTGACCGGAAGATTAACATTTACAGTATCAGCGTTAGGACAGTCACTGCACTCATCAATGATGGGCAAATTATTTGCGATTGCGGTACAACCATTTTGATCGGCAACGATGAGGGTGTAGGCTCCGACGGTTAGATCCGTACGATCTGCATCATCCATTGTACCTGAAATATCCTGCCAGTCATACGTATAATTACCGTTGCCTCCAGTGGCTGTTACGAAGATCATTCCAGTGGTATCACAAGTTTGATTTTGGGTAATAATATCTAAAACAATGGCCGTGGGTTCTTCTACGCTAAAACAATTTTGTCCAGCAAAACAGCCATCCGCATCGGTAACGGCAATGCAATACTCACCGATTCCTAAATCACCATTATTAATTTCCTGTCCATTGACATCGTAGATCACTGCACTGAAAGGCAGCGCAAATCCAGGTTCCGTGTCAACGGTAAAATCAACCGTTCCATCTTCGTTTCCAATACAACTTAATAAAACCGGATTCTCGTCAATGTTAATGGTAGCGACCGCATCTACCTCATTTAATAATACAAAAGTTGTGATCTGTTCGCAACCTGTAGCACCATTATCCGTGACCGTAACGGTGTAGAATCCAGCCGTCAGATTGTTACGACTCGTACCTCCACCACCATCGCTCCACGCGTAGGTATAATTGGTACTCCCGTTGGCTACGTCGATACTGACTACTCCATCGTTATCATTACAACCAGGCAGATCGTCTATATTAACCGTAACCTCTAATGGATTAAATGTTTCTACGATTACTTCGACGTAGTTAAGGCAACCCGTTGAAAAGTCGGTCACTGTAACAAAGCAGGAACCAGATGGTAAGTTATTTACACTAAAACCAGTTAAACCGTTACACCATTCGTACTGAAAATTCACGGGACCTAAAACAGCCGTACCGTTCGATTCGTTACAAGTAGCTGGTGTAGTAGAAATAATTTCTGGCTGTGGACCGTCGGCATTTTGAATGGCAAAGGTAGTGGTGGTTTGACAAGCAGGATCACTCAATCGACTGATCGTCACGGTGTATACTCCGGCGGGAATATTATTAGCGAAAGCATTGTCGCTGACATTCGGTGTCCAGTTGTAGGTGAATTCTTCGTTATCACCAACCATTTCGAGGAAAACCGAACCGTTAGATTGATTACAGCTAGCGGCAATCTTTACGGTATTTTCTACAGTTGGCGTAACGCAATCACCGGTGGGAGTACAAGTGTCAATAATTTCAATATTCTCTACGACCACGTTACATCCTTCGTTATCAGTAATGGTGACCTGGTAAGATTCGGGTAATAGATTAGAGCGGTCTGCCCCATTATCATTACCGGATAAATCTGCCCAGTCAAAAGTATAAGGTGCTACCCCACCCGTGGCAACCAAAATTATAGAGCCATCATTTAAACAAGTTTTATTCAAAGCAATCACATCAATATCGAGTAAAGTATTCCCTTCTACCACGAAACAAGTCTGAGCAGCCAAACACCCCGTGTTATCTGTGACTAGAATACAGTGCTCTCCTATTCCTAATTCACCGTTCACTTGCTCATCTCCATTTTCATCTACGATAACAGTTTGGGGAGTGCCATCAAAATCAGAATCAGGCACTATGTTAAAGTCTACGGTTCCATTAGCATCGCCTGCACAAGGAATCGTAACAATATTATTTTCGTTTTCAATATTAATTTCGGCACCAGGTACATTATCATTGAGGGCAAATAGCAGTTCAGTAAAACAACCTGTTTCCGGATCAGCAATGGTAACGTTATAAATTCCAGAAGCGAGATTGTCTCTCGTATCATCTCCTCCCCAGCTGAAACCGTAGTTTCCACTTCCTCCCGTCACATCAATCGTAACTGATCCGTTGTTTTCTCCACACTCAGGAATTTGATTAATATTAGCCATCGCTTCCAATCCGTTTTCGGAATCGACTACGATTGCGATCACGTCCAGGCAATTGGTGGATACATCATTAACCGTAATAAAATAAGTCCCGGCAGCTAAATCTCCCCGACTATTCGTCACCTGATTATCACTCCATGTGTAAGTAAAATCAGTTGGTAACAGTGTTACTTCTCCATCCTGAGCCAGGCAGGTAGCTGGCAAAATTTCAATGCTCGCTGGTTCGGGACCATTTGTATTCCCTACCGCAAATTCTACGGAAGTAGAACACTCCGGATCTTGATTATTTATAATCGAAACGGAGTAAGTACCAGCGGATAAATTATCAGCCGAAGCACCATTACTTGCGTTAGGTGTCCAGGTAAAGGTATAATCATCTGGATTCTGATTGAGTTCAATGGTTGCTTCGCCGTCGTTATTATTACAAGTAGCTTCGCGCACGACAATACTGATAACTTCTGGGCTTTCACAATCCTCACAATTAACCGGACTTCCTACGCTGATATTTTGAGATACCGCCGTACAACCGGAGGCGTCCGTAATAGTCAGGTCGTAATTTCCACCGTCCAGGTCGGCTCTTACCGGATCATTGTCGCTACCAGAAATATCTGCCCAGTCAAAAGTATAAGGAGCATCGCCACCGGTCACCTCCACCAGAATAGAACCTTTGGCAGTACAAGACTCATCTTTTATCTGCACATCAATATCAAGCAATTCAGCATCTAATACTTCAAAGCAGTTCTGGGTTACTAAACAATCATTCGCATCAAAAACCATGATACAATAGTTTCCCGGGCTTAGTTCACCGTTGGTTACCAAATCACCGTTTTGATTGACGATCATAATTTGAGGAACGCCATTAAAGTTAGCATCTGGATTAACGGTAAAATCGACGGTTTCATTGTTATCCCCCACACAAGCCAGCTGAATTAAATCATTTTGTATCTCAATGGTAGCGGTACTTAACTGATCATCCAGTACAAACATAATATCAATTTGACAGCCACTTGCTGGATCAACCACGGTAACACTATACATTCCAGCAGCCAGATCATCACGCCGATCATCAGGTCCCCAGCTATAATTATAGCTTCCACTTCCTCCAGTCATCTCAATAGTAACAGAACCATTATTATCTCCACAAGTAGATTGTTGATTAACTTTCGCATCAATCTCCAAATTATTTTCTTCTGGAATAGTTAGTGCAATTACGTTATCACAATCCGTATTAGGATCCGTGATGGTCACAAAATAAGTACCCGCGGCCAGATCATCCCGATTATTAGAAATCATATTATCGCTCCACTGGTAAGTGTAATCATCAGGGGATAAAGTAGCTGTTCCATCTTCCGCCAAACAATTAGCCGCAGTGATCTCGATGTTATCTACTTCCGGACCGTCCGACGTCCCCACTTCAAATTCCATGGTCGTGGTACAAGTTTCGGTTGCCAGATCGGTGATGATCACCAGATAAGTTCCGGCAGAAAGTCCTGTAGCTGTAGCAGTGTTGCTGACGTTTGGTATCCAGTCAAAACTATAATCTGCCGCATTTACATTTAGATCAATGGTGGCAATCCCGTCCGAATTATCACAAGTAGCTTCGATCACTACTATATTGGTGACAATCGGTGTTTCACATTCATCACAATCATCTGGTTGTGGTACATTTATATTTTCCGCCACCGCAATACAGCCCAATCCATCAGTAACGGTCAATGAATAATTTCCTCCATCTAAATCCGATCGAGAGGCGGGATTATTAGTACCTGAAAGATCTGCCCAGTCGTAATTATAATCTCCATCTCCTCCAGTGGTTGCTTCTAAATTAATCGCTCCTCCTCCTTCACAAGTAGTAGCCTCGACTACAGAAAAATGAACCGCAATGGCCTCCGGCTGAATTAATTCGAAACACTCAGAAGCTGCCAAACAGTTATTTGCGTCAAAAACCAACAAACAGTATTCGTCCAGCATTAACATTCCGTTAGCAACTGGTAAGTCATCATTATTTCTTATTTCTACCCGTGCTGGAAGTTCAAAACCAGTAGCAGGGATTATCTCATAATCGATGGTTCCTTCAAAGTTCGTAGGACAGTCCGGTACCAAATTGGAATTAATGATAATTTCAGCATCTGCCACATCTCCATTCTCAATGGAAAAAAGAATTTCATCCGTACAGCCCGTTGCGTCATCCGTGATTATTACACCGTAAGAGCCAGCAATAAGATCATTTCGGGTAGCGGTATTCTGTGCAATACCATCACTCCAGAGAAAATTATAATTACCACTTCCTCCCGAAACAGCAATAGTAGCTATTCCGGTATTTTCATCACAATCTGGTTCCTGATCTACCGTAGCGGTAGCCGTAAATTCTTGTATAGACCGGACGGTTACTTCGATAAAATTAATACAATCCGGTTGCGCAGGATCTAAGACAAGAACAGTATAAACTCCAGCGGCAAGGTCAGACCGAACGGCCGTCGTGATTTCATCGAATAACCAGATATAGTCAAGATTAGTTGGGACCAGGTTAGCGGTACCATTGGATAGTTGACAAGTAGCCGGCGTGGACAGTACCGTAGTCGGAGCGGGACCATCCGTGTTACCAACAAAAATCTCACGAATAGTCTGGCAACCTCCATCGGTAATAGTTACCTGATAGGCACCCCCTGGTAATTCTGTTTGTTGGTTACCCACTCCATTTAAGTTACCCGGTTCCCCAGACCATTCGTAGGAGAAATCACTATTGTTACCTACCATCTCGATAGTAATAATACCCGTAGCATTTCCACAGGAGGTATTTCTAACCACCACATTTTCAATGGTTGGATTCTGGCAACCACAATCTGCGGTAACTACGATGGGTGCTCCCAGTACATCAAGTGCCGCACAGATCTCTCCGCCCCCTTGAATCAGTAATTCGTTAATATCAAATCCGGTGGTCGTCCCCAAATTGATAATCCCCAGATTGAGCGTGTTTGGATCATATACCAGCGTATGAATGGTATAATTATTTGGTAAAGAAATGATAAACTCAGGCGTAGGTTGAGCATCATGAATTAGTAGGTCAGTTCCACTGGTGAGTACATATATTAGACTGTAACCCGCTGGCACTAGTGGATCTATACTTTGCGAAGCACTTATGTTTACGGTAGACTCTATTAAACAATACATTTCTGGATTAGGGGTGAGGCTGCCAGCATCTGCATCACAAGATTCATCGCATAATACTGTAATTATTTGACGGTCAGATGATTCGTTTCCACATTCATCCGTAGCCGTCCAGGTACGTGTAATGATCGTTTGACAACCGTCCGTTTCGGAAGATTCTTCTAGTTCTACAGTAGGAGTATCTGTACAATTATCATTAGCAGAAACGTTTTCGGGAGCGGGAACCATTTCACCATTGGCTGGATTCACGCTAATATCCTGAGGGACATTCACGAGTTCCGGACCTTCTTCGTCGGTAACGCTAATGGTTTGAATTTCTTCTAATTCGTTTCCACACGCATCTACAACCTTCCAGATTCGACGCAACGTATAACTATGATCACAGTCTCCAGCAATTATCTCTTCTTCACGCGTAACGGTGAGATCATCCTCGTCGGTACAATTATCAGTAGCGGTAACTATTACAATAGGTGGTATTTCGTCACAAGCCACACTGACACTGGCTGGCACTCCAAATAATTTGGGTGATTCTGTATCACGGATGGTAATTACCTGGGTTGCAGCGGCCACATTCCCATTATCATCAAAAACTGTCCAGGTTCGTCGCAGAATAGCCTCATTAGGGCAATCACCATTCTCTCTCTCCTGTGTTAGAACCACCTCAGGATCATCTGCACAATTATCAGTAGCAGTTACCATCGGAACAGCAGGTAGATTATCACATTCTGCTACGACATCGCTAGGGACACCGCTTAGAATTGGAGGCTCTGTATCATCATCACATTCGTCACAAACGGCATTAATAGTAATCTGAACACAATTGCTTTCTGTACTCCATATGTTACACCCAGAACGACGAGAACAGCGACGAAACCAGGTAGTGGTCGTTAGGAGGCCTGGATCGTAAGTAGCTTCCGTAGCTCCTACAATCGCCTGAGTTAGATTATCCGGACAGGAAGAGGTCGAGGATAACCATAGATATTCTAATGGTCCGGTCCCCCCGGAAGCTTCGGTCAAACTTACGATTAGGGAAGGATCATTGGCTCCACCGCAAAGTACTTCATCGAAACCGATCGTTCCTCCATCAGTAGTGTTTTCACACTCTATGGCAGGATATAACCCATGTTCCGATTTGGCGAAGGACCAAGAAGAAAAGGTAAGAAAAAATACCAGCGTGACTGATATCCATCGAAATGAAAAACTGTTTATAGTATTGGCTAAAATATGCCGGACGTCTCGTTCCTGACTCATAGGATGTAAGTTGTGGTATGGGCATCATACAGGATTACCCAAGTTGTAAGAATTCGTTTCGATTGTATTCGGTGGTTAAATTCCGAAAATTGTCGACGGGGGAGCATGCCGGACAATCGGTATTAGTTAGAGGTTACTTAAAAAGCGAAATAGTTAGTTATAACTATATAGTTTCTTAGACTGCCTCAATTTTAGATGATAGCAAGCCATCTCTAAAACAATTGTGGTGATTGTGATTATAAATAAAAAATATACGTTGGGAGTTAACGATCTACCAGAAAGTCAATTTTCAATCGCAAACAGTTTAAGGGACGATTGTGTTAAATCAACAAAGTCTTAGAGGAAAAGTCATATATCATCGTATTCAGGGCCATTGATATTTTGATATAGGAGCTTTACAATGAATAGCAAATTTACAAAATAAGCTAGTCCTTGTAAAGGTTTAACCCTAAATATGTTAGATTAATGGCTAATTAAGCCAAGTCCAACGGCCCAAATCCTTCAAAAGTTAATTCTACAACCTATTTTATTCGTCTTAATGCTACCGAAAAGGTGGTACCTTCTATCGCGAGCTGCGTATCATTAAAAACGGAATTTGCTTCGTGCAGTAATACGTTCAAATCATGATAACGAGAGGAAAAATGACCAATTAAAAGTTTTTTTACACCAGCGTCTCTAGCGATCATCGCGGCCTGCTTTGCGGTACTATGCTTAGTAGCAATCGCATTTTCGGCTTTATCCTCTGTAAAAGTCGCTTCGTGGTAAAGTAGGTCGATGTCCTTTAAAAGCGGAATAATGTCTGGTTTATATGCAGTATCGGAACAATAAGCAAAAGACCGGGCAATATAAGGAGGAAGGGTTAACAACTCATTCTCAATTTCTTCTCCGACGGCATTAGTTCCTTTTTTCCCTTTTTTAATGTCATTGATCTGTTTAAAATCTATTCCATATTCTGTTAATTTTTCGGGAATAACGTTTAATAATCGGTCTTTTTCGCGAAATAGGTAGCCACAGGCAGGAATCCGGTGATCCAAAGGAATAGTAGTAACGGTTACATTTTTATCAGAATAAATCAAGGTAGATTGGGTAGGATCCACTATGTGTACATTCAAGGGGTAAGTTAAGTGAGATTTACTATGTTTTATTTGTACATCGAGTAACTCCTGAATACCGGCAGGACCAAAAATATCCATCTTTTCGGTTCTTTGCCCTAAACTGTAGGAGGTAAGTAAACCAATCAGGCCAAAAATATGATCGCCGTGGAGATGACTGATAAAAATCTGATTGATCCGATGTCTGCGGATACTGAAATCACTCATCCGAATTTGAGTTCCTTCACCACAATCGATCAGGTAACATTGCTCATTGACATTTAAAACCTGAGCAGAAGGATGTCGCCCAAATGCAGGTACTGCTGCATTAGATCCCAAAATGGTTACCTCAAAAGTCATAATAAATTTTATTTAATAGGACGATCAGGTATCGTCGGAGTCCGAGTCGATTTCCCGGGCAATTTCGTCCATCAGTACGTAATCAATGGCTTCCTGACGGGTAGGAATGATGGTTAAAACAGTATCCAGACGAGAAATAGTGATTAATTTCTTGATATTATCACTCACCACACCCGTAATAACAAAAGTTCCGAAGTCCTTCCAGAGGCGTTCAGCCGTAAGGATGGCTGATAAGCCGGAAGAATCGACATATTCCACGGAAGAGAGGTCTAAAATTAGATTTTTAATGCCTTCGTTACGATAGAAAACAAATTCCGACTTTAAGTCAGGTGCAATTAGACTATTAAAAGTAGTCTCCTCGAGTTTCAGATAAGTGTATCTTTCTTGCTTGTCAACGGTAAATTTCATCAGCTTAATTATCTGTTTAAGGGCAGAGAAAAAATTAAGAGTATGATTAAATAAGTTAGATACGTTCAGTATCCATTTAATCGTTCTTTCCAAAAGTAAAATCTGCTCTTTGGATGTTGTAAGTTCACAAATGTAAAGATTAATCCCCAAAACCTATAAAATATTCTCAACAAAAAACACCCTTCCCCTAAACTGCAAAATTTATGTCAATTCTAGCGTCCCAAAATGCGGTATCTGACAGATTTATTAACAATATTTTAAGGTTATCTGCGATATATTAATGAACCCTTCCTCGTTATTATATGTTTGGTTAAATGATATAAGAACCAAATTCTTTATATTAAGACAAACAGACGCTGTAAATTTTAATAGAAGTTATTAAAAAATGCGCCAAAAACATTATAAATTTACCTCACATATTAATGATTCATTTATAGTGGCATTATTTTTACAGCAGAATATATAAAGTCAGCAATTTCTAAATCGGCAGAATCCCTTTTAAAGGTTGTTTACTTGGCTAATTTGTCTTAATATTGTCTCACACATTCTACCTTATATTATGGTAGACCAAACTGAAGATTACACAGTATGAATAACAAAAGATTCTCACCGAAAGTCAAGCAAGTAATCTCTAAGAGTCGCGATGAAGCGATTCGAATGGGACACGATTACATTGGAACCGAACATCTCCTGATGGGTATTATGCAAGAGAATAACGGCCTGGCTGTCCGCGTACTGGACAGTCTGGAAGTTGATACTTCTGATTTAAAACAAACCATCGAGGATTCGATTTCCCGTAATCCATCCGGCCGTGCTGCGTTGAATGTGGGCAATTTGCCACTCAACAAGCAGGCTGAGAAAGTCCTGAAGGTTACTTTTCTTGAAGCAAAAATGATGAAAGCGGAAGAAATTTCGCCGGAACATCTGATGCTCTCTATTTTAAAAAACAAGGATAACCTGGCATCCCGTATTCTACACCAATTTGAGGTAGACTATGATGTTTTTAAATCTGAACTGGATTTTGTCCGTCAGGAATCAGATTCCGTTTCACCGGATATTTTCAATCAGGCTCCTTCCGAGTCTGAAGAACCCTTCGAAGAAGAAGACGCTTCCCGCTACCAGCGTAAAGGCAACAGTAAGTCTCGTACGCCGGTACTGGACAACTTTGGCCGGGATATTACCAAATTAGCCGAGGAAGATAAACTTGATCCAATTATCGGTCGGGAGACTGAAATTGAGCGGGTTTCCCAGATTCTGAGTCGTCGTAAAAAGAATAATCCAATTTTAATCGGAGAACCGGGGGTAGGTAAAACTGCCATCGTGGAAGGACTGGCGCTGCGTATTAACCAGCGAAAAGTTTCCAGAACCCTATTTAACAAGCGCATTGTGATGCTTGATCTGGCCGCCCTCGTGGCAGGTACGAAGTATCGTGGTCAGTTTGAGGAACGGATGAAAGCAATCATGAACGAACTGGAAAAATCACGGGATGTGATCCTGTTTATTGATGAAATTCACACCATTGTTGGTGCGGGTGGTGCTACCGGATCACTAGATGCTTCTAACATATTCAAGCCAGCCCTTGCAAGAGGAGAACTCCAATGTATTGGTGCTTCTACGCTGGATGAATACCGTCAGCACATTGAAAAAGATGGTGCGTTGGATCGTCGTTTCCAAAAAGTAATTGTAGATCCGCCGTCTGCGGAAGAAGCAGTTCATATTTTGCACAATATTAAATCTAAATACGAAGAATTTCATAATGTTAACTACTCCGACGATGCGATTGAAGCATGTGTTAGTTTGAGTGATCGCTACGTTAGTGACCGGTTTTTACCGGATAAAGCGATTGATGTATTAGATGAAGTTGGCGCAAGAGTACACTTAAAAAATATTCACGTTCCTAAACACGTCGAAGAACTGGAGAAGAAGATTGAAGAGTTGAAAGAGAAGAAAAATCAGGCCGTTAAGAATCAGCAGTACGAAAAGGCCGCTGACCTACGGGACGACGAATCCAAATTGGTCCGCCAGTTGGAATTCGCTAAAATGGAATGGGAAGAGGAAGCTAAAACCAAGCGTTATCCGGTAGACGAAGAGGATATCGCGGAGGTAGTGTCTATGATGACGGGGATTCCGGTCAGAAAAGTAGCACAGAGCGAAAGTAATAAGCTGGTAGGAATGACCAAGGATTTACAGGATGTAATTATTGGTCAGGACGAGGCGATTACGAAGATCACCAAAGCCATTCAGCGTAACCGGGTAGGATTAAAAGATCCTTCAAAACCCATTGGTAGCTTTATTTTCCTTGGACCAACCGGGGTGGGTAAAACAGAATTAGCCAAGGCATTGTCCCGCTATATATTTGATTCAGAAGATAATCTGATCAGAATTGATATGAGTGAATATATGGAGAAATTCTCTGTAAGTCGCTTAATCGGTGCGCCTCCGGGCTACGTAGGGTACGAAGAAGGTGGACAGCTGACCGAGAAAGTTCGGCGTAAGCCTTACTCCGTCGTTCTGCTGGATGAAATCGAAAAAGCGCACCCTGATGTATATAATATCTTGTTACAGGTACTAGACGATGGACAATTGACGGATGGATTAGGACGTAAAGTTGATTTTAAAAATACCTTGATTATCATGACCTCCAACATTGGAGTTCGTCAGTTGAAAGATTTCGGCCAAGGAGTTGGTTTTGCCACTCAGGCCCGACAGGATTCAGCGGAAGATTCGAGCAAAGGCGTTATTCAAACAGCGTTAAAGCGTACTTTCTCTCCGGAATTCCTGAATCGTATTGATGATGTAGTTATTTTCAATAGTCTGGATCAAGAGGATATTTTTAAAATTATTGATATTACCCTCAAAGATCTTTACAACCGACTGGACGGAATGGGTTATAAACTCAAACTGAATAAGAAGGCGAAAGAATTTGTTGCGGAGAAGGGTTTTGATCCTCAGTTTGGAGCCAGACCATTGCACCGGGCCATTCAGAAATACATTGAAGATCCACTAGCAGAGTTTATTTTAAATAATAACCCGGCAGAAGGCAGTGTGATGACCGCAGTGCTGAATAAAGCGGGGGATGAATTGACCATCAACCTGCAGAAGAGTGTGAATACGGATGTAGAGTAAGCACACGACTCGCGATTCAACGTAAGAGTCCTGAACAACAGCAGTTGTTCAGGACTTTTTAATTTAAAACGGGTCAAATTCGTTGTTTTCACCTTGAAATGCGGTTAGTTTCTTAAAAATTCAAATAAAATGGTTCATTCAGGAACTTTTTAGGTACTTTTACGCTTATCCACATAGGGATTACTGAAAGATTTTGTATTTTCGGTAATTCTGACATTTTCATTTTTAATTAAAAAAAAGCATATTGGCAAAAAGACGCTCTTATAAACCCGTAGAACGGGAACCACAATTCAAAATTAATGACCGTATTCGTGTTCCTAATATTCGTCTGGTAGGCGATAATTTGGAAAAATTAAGTGAACTACTGGGAAAGAAAATTTCCCCTGATGTCTACCCTACCCGACAAGTCCTCGAATGGGCACAGCGGATGGAGCTGGATTTGGTAGAAATCTCGCCTAAAGCCGATCCTCCGGTTTGTAAGATTATCGACTACAAGAAGTTTCTTTACATGAAAAAGAAACGGGAAAAAGAAATCAAATCCAACGCAGTAAAAACGGTCATCAAGGAAATTCGGTTTGGTCCGAATACAGATGATCACGATTTTGCTTTCAAACTTAAGCATGCCGAAAAATTTCTGGATGAAGGTTCCAAGGTGAAAGCCTATGTATTCTTCCGGGGACGTTCCATCGTTTTTAAGGATCGGGGTGAACTACTTTTACTCCGTCTGTTAAAAGAATTGGAAGAAAGAGGCGTTCCCGAGAATTTACCAAAACTCGAAGGACGAAGAATGACGGTGATGATAACGCCAAAAAAATCGGCTAAATCCACTAAAAAGAAGAATTAATAATACCAGACGAATCCTATAAGATATTTAGAATGGATTCTGTTTATCCTTCTCATACAAATACGAGTGAGCGAATATTACGATTGTAATGTTCGCTTCTTTTGTTTAATACCCCGTCACTCCTGATTCGCAGCAGATTAAGGTTGTTTACTTCCGCTATATTGCTTACATTTGCAATCTATTTTAAAAAAATAACAGAATTATGCCTAAAATGAAGACCCATTCTGGTACTAAGAAGCGATTCAAGGTAACTGGTTCCGGGAAAATTAAGAGAGGACAAGCTTATAAGTCACATATTCTGACTAAGATGTCCAAGAAAAGAAAACTTCGCCTCCGTGATACCGTTTTGGTTTCTAAAGCGGATGAGAAGCGAATCAGACACCTGCTTTGTATCTAATTTTAGAACAAGTAAATTTATTTTTAACGAGAGCACAGGTTTAAAGTATTTTAACAAGTCCCTGCGCTGTACTAAATCATTTAAATATGCCTAGATCAAAAAATCGGGTCGCGTCCCGAAAAAGACGTAAGAAAATTTTAAAAGCCGCCCGTGGTTATTTCGGTGCGCGTAGTAAAGTTTACACAGTAGCCAAAAATGCCGTAGACAAGGCAATGGGTTATGCTTTTAGAGACCGTCGTAACAAAAAGCGTGCTTTCCGTAGATTATGGATCGCTCGTATCAACGCTGGTGCTCGTCAGGAAGGTACGACTTACTCAAGATTGATCCACGGACTGGCTCAATCAGGTTCTACTTTAAATCGTAAAGTACTAGCTGATCTGGCCATGAATCACCCGGAAGCTTTTAAAGCAGTGGTGAATTCCGTAAAAAAATAATACATTCTTGTATTTGCGAAAGCCTCGAAGTTTAATTACTTCGGGGCTTTTTCGGTTAGTATCATGTCAATTAGACTGCTCAATTTTCCGTATTTTTACCATACCTCGGTTAATCAAATGCAAAACCACCGGAGGTAGCAAACATGAAAAACGAAGCACTCGCCAAACTCTTTTATAAGGAGGTTCTTAAAATTCAGGATCTGGAAGAAACCACTCTATCCGCTCAAATTTCGGCGCAGTACCGACTCCTTAATTTATTATACGTCGAAGCAACCAAAGAAGAGAAATTACAGTTTACTACCCTATTTGCCCGAATTGCCTTTGCGGGACACAAATACAACCTCAGTAAGCAACTACAGTTTTTTATTCACGAATTTCGGAAACAGGCACAAACCCTGGAATCCCGGCGGGCCACTCAAAAACTGGATCTGCTCGTATTATACAAATTGGGACTCCACGCGCTGACCCTGAGTATTTCGTCCATTTTCAAACAAGGTATTCCCGGTGCGCTGGCGGAGATTTTACCACCCGAAGGATTTTATAAAACCGCCCCCAGCTCGATTAAAGGAAATCGCTCCTTTGCCCGGGTCGTAGCAGTATCCATCGATCATAAAGCAGAAATGCTGACTGCACGCGATGAGGAATTTCCGGGGATGGAAATAAAAATCAAATATAATATTGCCGATCGGAACGAAAATTTCAACTCGGATATCGAAGCACTGGAAAGCGTTTTTGGTTTTCCCGTTATTTTGAATTTACTGGATATTGAAATAGATAAAGAGGACGTCTACCGACCACGTGCCATTGTGATCGAACCGGATTATCTGGTTGATGTCAGTGCAATTGCCGAATGTTTTAAAGAAGGGACGACTTTGCCAGTTTCTTATTTATTGAAAAAATTCTTACCTTTTGAAACCACCATTCCATTAATGCTTGGAAATATTGCCAACTTCTTTCTGGACGAACTAATGACCAATCCTCAGGCGACCTTTAAAGAAACTTTTCCAAAAGTATTCCGATTAAATCCACTGGCCTTTACGTTGTTTTCAGATCGGGAAATCCGTGAGATTATGCAAAAATCACAACGACATTTTCTGACGCTTAAACAAATGGCCGTACAGACCTTTGCGGAAAATGATATTCCTCCCGAGCATTGTTTACTGGAACCCAGTTTTTATTCGCAGCGCTACGGAATTCAGGGACGACTTGATGTTTTTTATCATCATACCGATAAAGCCGGAAAAGAGGATTCCGCCATCATCGAATTAAAAAGTGGAAAAGTCTGGAAGCCTAATCGCTGGGGATTAAGCGATAATCATTATGTCCAGACTTTACTCTACGATCTGATGATTAAATCTGTCTACGCCGAACGACTCATCCCGACCAATTATATTTTATACTCTGGTGCCGAAGATAAACCCCTGCGTTTTGCACCGGTTACCAAGACGAAACAATTTGAAGCCATTCACTTACGCAATCAGTTGCTGACCATTGAGTACCAACTCTCTCAGTTTCAAAAAAATCCAGCAGCCAGAGATATTTTACAAAAAATTCATCCCGGCCGTTATCCGAACATAAAAGGTTTTTTGGGACGCGACCTGGGAAAGTTTGCGACGGTTTATCAGGAAATGAACGAACTTGAAAGTGATTATTTCCACGCATTTATTAGTTTGATTGCGCGGGAACACCAACTCGCTAAAACCGGAATTCAGGGAATTGATCATTTGAATGGACTGGCCAGTTTATGGTTAAATGGTTTTAAAGAAAAATCAGAACAGTTTGATATTATTTCCCATTTACAAATTAATAAAATAAATACCCGTGCTGATGATCCGTTAATTTATTTTTCTAAAACAGCCGAAAGTGGTGATCTGGCTAATTTTAGAAAAGGAGATATTGCGGTGCTCTACCCACACGAAGAAGGAGAAAACGGGGTTTTAAATCACCAGATTTTTAAATGTACGATTGTTGAGATGACCAAGGGCGCCATCACTGTTCGACTGCGTTCTAAACAATACAACGAATCGCTTTTTAGTCAGCACCAGTTTTGGAATTTAGAACATGATCTATTTGACAGCGGCTTTACGAGTATGTACCGGAGTATTTTTGAGTTTGTCCAATTTAATCAAAAAAAGAAAGGTTTATTACTCACCACCGAAGCTCCCGGAAAGCCGGAGCCCTACGAAACTCATTCGCTACCTCGTCTGACGCGGGAGCAGGAAGATATTTTCAATCAGGCTATCAATGCTCCAGATTACTTCTTGTTATGGGGTCCACCGGGTACCGGGAAAACGAGTATTATGCTTCAACATTTTGTCAAATATATCATTAATGAAACCGACGAAAATGTACTCTTGCTCGCGTATACCAACCGAGCCGTAGACGAAATATGCGAAGCTATTGAAGGTATTGATAAATTGATGACCGAAGAATATATTCGGATCGGATCTTCCTATTCCACTTCGGAAAAATTTCGGGGGCAACTCCTTTCGGAAAAAACGAAGGCACTGAATAAACGTTCAGAATTAAAAGAACTGATTGACAGTCGTCGAATTTTCGTATCCACCGTTGCGTCAATTATCAACAAACAGGATTTATTAAAGTTAAAAAAATTCCAACGTGTCATCATTGACGAAGCATCGCAAATTTTGGAGCCGTTACTGGCAGGCCTTTTACCAAAGTTTGAACAGTTTATTTTAATCGGTGACCATAAACAACTACCCGCCGTGGTTACCCAGGACTCAAAAGAATCCGCTACCGAATCGCCGCTATTACAAAACATTGGACTCCATAATTTACGGGACTCTTTGTTCGAACGATTATTCAAACAATGTCAAGCCAATAACTGGGACTGGGCCTATGCACAGCTTTCCCATCAAGGTCGGATGCACCAGGATTTAATGGCGTTCCCAAACCAAAGCTTTTACGACGGACTTTTAAATATCCTACCTGAAGAATTACTGGCACACCACCAACAAATTGCCCCGCTACGATTTGCACTGCCGTACGAGAGTACAGAGCTGGAACAACAACTTTGTGATCAACGAATACTCTTTATTCCTACCCCTTCGGAGAGCGGACCTCATTTTAAAGTCAATACTTTTGAAGCAGAAAAAATTACGGAGCTGGTCAAGAGTTTCCACCGGATTTACGAAGCCAACGGGGAGGAAATTTCTTTAGATAGCATTGGCATTATCACACCTTATCGTGCCCAAATTGCGCAATTGCAACAGGTACTGCAACGGGCAGAGGTAGACTTGGATTTGCTCACGATTGATACGGTAGAACGCTATCAGGGAGGCGCCCGTGATGTGATTCTTATTTCGCTTTGTGCCAATCAGGTGAGCCAGCTCGCTTCACTCGTTTCGGAGTCAGGAGAAGGAGTAGACCGGAAATTAAACGTAGCACTGACCCGGGCGCGCAAGCATTTAATCATTGTAGGAAACCCGGAAATTCTTCGGCAGAATAAAGTGTATAATGATTTGATTGAGTTTTGTGGGTGTTGAGGTGGGCTTTTTCTCTGCTGGCGGGTTTGGCTTTCGGTGGGCTCTCTTCAATTGGTGAGGGGGGCGATGGGCTCTCTTCTGACGCGGGCTCTTTAATTTTTGGGGGCTTTTTCGCTGCTGGTGGGTTTGGCTTTCAGCTTTGAATGAACAATTGAACTTGGAATTCGTTTTTCCAGAGCTGATACCAGCATACCGGATAAAATTAAAATCTGTATATTTTTGATGCGCCTTTGTCCCACCGTAATCACTTCTTTTTCAGTAAATTATCTCACTTTTTCATAAAAAAATAAAATGAACATGAAAATTTTTCAAATGACGATTGTTTTCCTATTCAGTATGTGTGCTTTATTGGCCCAGCAAAAGGACAATATTAAAGTCATTAATCTTGAGCAGGTTAATACGCCCGCACTGGAATTCTCTCCTGTATTCTATCACCACGGGCTAGTGTTCGTATCTTCGGATACCCGTCACGGGAAAAGGGATGGGATGATCAAAGAGCGAACTTTTGACCTGATGTACGCAGATTTAGGTCCTAAAAAGAAGCTATCTAAATCAGCTCCTTTTTCATTAAAAATAAATACGCGCTACCACGAAGGTTCGCTTACTTTTAGTCCGGATTTTCAAAAAATGTATTATACCCGAAATAATATAAAAAATGGACAACCGGTTAAAGCAAAAGACGGAATTGTAAAGTTAAAAATTTACGAAGCTACCAAGGGTAAAGACGACTGGGAGAACGTTAAAGAATTGAGCTTTAATAATGACCAATACTCCTGCGTACACCCTACGCTTTCGAGAGATGGGCAGTATCTATATTTTGCTTCCGACCGTCCGGGTGGACAAGGTGGAATGGATTTATACTACGTAAAAAAAATGGGAGATAAATGGTCTGATCCGGTAAATTTAGGTCCGGAAATTAATTCTAAAGAACAAGAAGTATTTCCCTATTTACATCCGAGTGGAAAATTATTTTTCTCTTCTAATCGGGCAGGCACCATAGGCGGCCTGGATATTTACGCAGTAGATTTCACCCCCGAAAAAAAAGGAAAAGTAGAAAGACTGCCCGCTCCAATCAACTCTGGCAGAGATGACCTTGGATTGATTTTAAGTGCTTCAGGTGAGGTAGGATTTATGTCTTCTGACCGTCCCGGTGGTAAAGGAAAAGATGATGTTTACAGATTAGAGATACCAGGTGGATTAAAAGGATTATTCCCACCCAAGGAATTTGAAAAAATGGTGCGGGTAATCAACAAAGAAACTTCCGAGGTGCTGGAAAATGCTAAGGTTTTGATGATTGAAATAGCGGATGGCAAAAGTATTTTTGAAATGAATGAAGTATTTGAAGTGAATATTTATAAAAATAAATTTCAGGAACATCTGCTGCGTTATCGAGTTCGTGACGAATTATTTGATACCGACCAAACCATGACCACCGATAAAGATGGACAAACGAAAGTAAAGCTAAACGTTACCAAAAAATATATTTTTGCAGCAAGCAAAGAAGGTTTTAAAAAAGGACATATTGCCTACACTGCTTTTAGTGCCGATGATCCGAAAATGCTGACCATTGCCTTATGGCCCATACCAAAAGTAATGGTGGAAGTAGAAGCGCCACCGGCCCTGAAAGTCGGAAGTATCATTGTGCTGGATCAGATTTTTTATGATTTTGGAAAATCTTATATCCGTACCGATGCTTCCAAAGGTTTGGATGCCATTTTGGATTTGATGAAACAATATCCGGCGATGACAGTCGATCTTACTTCGCATACGGATAGTCGTGGAACCAAAGAATTTAACCTGGATTTATCAGCCCGTCGTTCGACTTCCGCCAAATATTATCTGACCAGCCGGGGTATCGAACCGGACAGAATCCGGGCATACGGAAAAGGAGAACAAAACCCCAGAAACCGTTGTACAGACGGCGTGCCCTGCTCGGAAGAGGAATACCAGTTTAACCGTCGTACCGAAATAAAAATTACCAGCTTGGGTACCGACCAAACGACGATCGAATATATTGACAATGCACCAGAGTATATTGATCGGGCGAAGTTGAAGAAGCGGAAGAATTAATTATCGTGTTGAGGCGCTTCGTTGGTTGAGGGGCTTCGCTTGTTGAATTGTTGAATTGTAGGAACAAGGCAATGCCTTGTTCCTACAATTCAATTCAGGCGTTTTTTATTATCTTGTCGATTAATCACTTCCGATTCGTTAAAAAATTTCCATATTGCCCTTATGCGCGCTCCTCTTCTCCACCGAAAATCAATTCCTTTTTTCTACGATAAATCGCCGGCTGAATTTCAAAAAGATCGGTACGAACGATATGATCCGATGGTCATCCGGCAGACGGCTTTGCATCTGGCCGATGACTTGTGGAAAAAATATCCGTTGCAGTCGGTACTTGATTTTGCGCAACCTTATCTTCCGGCTACTCCTCAGACCATTACGGAGTTGGGCTGCAGTGTAGGACGCTGGATTGCTACCCTCGCGCAGGGATATCCGGAGGCCAATTGCTGGGGACTGGATTTTAGTTATCAGTTGCTGAAGCGGGGGCGGGAATTTTGGGTCGAAGAAAAAATGATTATGCTGAACAGTGCGCATCTGGGATTTTCGGGAATACAAATGCTCCGTGGTCAAGCACTGGACAATCTTCATTTTGGATTGGCAAAGGCGGCAGACTTACCCTTCGAAGACAATTCGCAGGATTTAGTGGTTCATAGTTTTTTGCTGGACCGGGTAGCAGATCCAGCGGCGGCGTTGCGAGAACATTTTCGGGTTTTGTCGCCTGGAGGAAGAATGATATTTATAACGCCATTAAATTTTCAGGAAGCGGGCCTCTGGGAAAAATATTATCCGGCGATTAAAATACATCGGTTGTTGGAGCAATTGGGTTTTTCGATTTTAGAATGGCGGGATGATCTGGAGATTATTGAACCGCTCGATGCCCGGGGAAATTCGGTAGTCTGGCGGACGATTGGAGTGGTGGTGCAAAAGTAAATTGACTTTATGCTGAGTAAATTATTAAAGATTTTATCTTTACAGAAAAAAACGCTACATGAAAAATCTGATTTTCTTAAGTCTATTGATTTGTTTCCTAATTAGTGGCCAGCAGTTGACTGCCCAAAAATCGCACGGCACTCTTTATAATCCTACGGCAAATGCAAATAATGATATCAGCGCATTGCTCAAACAGGCCAAAAAAGAAAATAAACACGTCGTCTTACAAGTCGGTGGCAACTGGTGTGGCTGGTGTTATAAATTTGAGGATTTTGCCCAGAAAGATACGCTCATCAAAAATATTTTAGCTGATCATTATCTGGTCTACCACCTAAATTATAGTAAGGAAAACAAAAACGAGGCACTGTTAAAGCAATACGAATTTCCGCAGCGAATGGGATTTCCGGTTTTTGTGATCCTGGATGCCGATGGCAGAAGAATTCATACGCAGGATAGTTCGATGCTGGAAAGCGGAGATGGGTACGACGAGAAGAAAGTGGCGAACTTTTTTAAATCGTGGACGGCATTCGCAATTGATCCGATGACTTATGAAAGTGAGGAGTGATGGATGTACAGATTTTTTGATGTGCGGATGTGCGGATTTTTTGATGTGCGGATGTGCGGATTAATTTTGGTTTTACGTTCACTCTAGTTACCCATTTCTAACAATTTTCCTACGGTTCGCCAATTGCGGGTAGTAGCGGAGACTTCCAGTTTTTTCTCAAAAAAGGTATTGGTCAGTTTTGACTTATGATATTTTCCTTCGCAGCGGAGGTAGACGAACTGGTCTTTGATCAGAAAACGGTCTGCCCCGGCGTCGAAATCAGCGATGGCTTTTACGAGCGCTGGCTTTGGGGAAGCTTGCAAAATGGTGAGATGCAAAGAAATTTTGTCTGACTCTGGTGCTGGAAATGGATTATTCGCGTACGCTTTTTTTAATTTCTCGAGGGGCAGAACGACGGTTGGGACGGTAAAACCGTACGTTTTTTCGATCAGTTGCTGGATATGAACTCCTATTTTTTCAGTATCCTTCTCTTGATCACTTTCTAAAAGGATATTACCACTTTGGATGTAGGTGCGTATTTCGGAATAGCCGTTTTTTGCTAACAGCATTCGTAAATCTCCCATGAGGATTTTGCGTTTTCCACCGACGTTGATACCGCGGAGGAGGACGATGAGGGTTTTGTTTTTCATAAAATAATATTTCAAAATACCAGACAAAATAAAAAGCGCAATTTACTGAGCCACAAAGCCTCTAAGAAATTTAACGATACAACTTCGTGGCAATAATACTTTCATCCTTGCACTTAAATACTACTTAATATCCACCATCTTATGCGTCTGCAAACTCAATCGCCACTGCGGATTTTCCAGACAATATTTAATCGCTCTGCGCGTGTACAGTTCTACCTCCGGGCAGTCCATGGGTTGTAAAAAGAAATGCTTAAAATCCATATCCTTGTAGCGTTCCGGCTCGGCACCAATCTGTGGATACACCAATTTTAATTCACTCCCGGTCGTTTGTATCAGCTCCGCACCGGCCTTGGGAGAAACACAAACCCAGTCGATGATTTCGGGAGCAGCGAGGGTTCCATTTGTTTCGATGGCCACTTCCAGTCCTTCCGCCTGAAAAGCACGCACCATCGGTTCATCCAATTGTAACAATGGTTCTCCACCTGTACACACGACGTACGGAACGCCCGCTTTTTTTCCTTTGGGCCACAGCGACAACACTTTTTTAGCCAACTGCCTGGCGGTATATTTTCCGCCGTTATCGCCATCCATTCCCCAGAAGTCCGTATCACAAAATTTACAAATGGCTTTGTGCCGATCCTCTTCCCGACCACTCCACAGATTACACCCCGTAAACCGACAGAAGACCGCCGGACGTCCCGTATGTGCTCCTTCTCCCTGGAGGGTATAATAAATTTCCTTGACTTTATAATATTGAACTGCCACTCTTATATTTTCGCTAGTTAGCTGCCTTCTGAGCAACCAATACATAATAATTAAAAATAGTTTCTCTACGGTACAAAACCGAACTTAACATTTTACAGTTTCGATCTGTAAGCATCTTGCGATATTCCGGTAAGTCATATTGATGAGGATGCAAAATATCGCCCGGAATCATCCGAAAAAGTGATTTGAGCATTCCCGAATTGTGGGCATCAATCGATAAAATAATCGTTCCGCCGGGTCGGGTAATCTCCACTAGTTTGTCCATGCAAGCGGAAAGGTCCGCCACGTGATTAATGGCATTGATGCAAAAAACATAATCAAAATCCTCCGTTTTCTGGTAATCCTCAAAAGCTTGATCATGAAAGGTTACGTAGGGATAATCCGCCTCCCGAAAATGTTCGAGCTTCTCGCGGTAGTTGGACAATAACGGGTCTAACGCATCAATCCGCAACTGATCAAGTACCATGTAAATTCCCGCCGGTCCACAGCCAATATCGATCGCCCGGCTATTAGCCTTTGGCGTTACTTTGATGTCACGTAAGAAATTTTCCCAGTAATCTCGTTTCCACTCCAGATAATTTTTCTTCGGCTTATTGCGCAGATAATGTTGCCACCATCTAATTTCAAAAGCCTGCGCTATTTTCCAGCGTAACGACATGAATAAGGTATATTTTGTCAGCAGATATTTACAGAATTCGATTAAATAATTACATCATGTAATTAAATAAAGCACAAAGTTACGCAAGTTTTATCTAGGTGTCCCGTAAGGCCCCTATTTCTACCGTTTCTTTCTTCTCTCAGTGAAATTAAATAAATAGCGAAAAATTACTTGCAAATTAAACTATCAATCGTTAGTTTTGTTAGAAAGACAAGCATTAATTCGGTCAAAATGCCCTTTAATAACCTTTAAGACGATCAAATTCCGCTATGACCAAGAAATCTTATAACTTATCCGTAGCTGCCGTCGAAAAGACGACTGAGGATTGTACTATTGTGACGCTGGATGTTCCACAGGATATTCGTTCGGAATTTGCTTATCAACAAGGGCAATATTTGACGCTGATTGCAGATATCAATGGAGAATCGGTCCGTCGATCTTACTCGCTCTGCTCCAGTCCGCTGGATGATGCGTGGCAAGTAGGCATCAAGCAGATTCCGGAAGGTAAATTTTCTACTTATGCCAATCAGCAATTAAAGGCAGGCGATACGCTGGAAGTGCTGCCGCCCAACGGAACTTTTTTCGTTCCTGTGGCACCAGACCAGGCCCGTAACTACGCAGCATTTGCGGCCGGAAGTGGGATTACGCCCATTTTATCTATTATCAAAACGCATTTACAAGCGGAGCCAAAAGCTACTTTCAAACTATTTTACGTTAATCAAACGGTCAATTCTATCATTCTAAAAGAAGAACTGGAAGGATTGAAAAACCAGTTTATGGAGCGGCTGGAAATATTTTATTTTCTGACGCGTGAACAGCGTAGTGTCCCGCTTTTTAATGGTCGCCCCGACGCAGAGAAATTAGAAATTATCTTTAAAACGATTTGCGACGTAGATCAGATTGATCATTATTTTTCTTGTGGACCAGAACCGATGGTCTTACTTATCCGGGATTTTTTATTAAATAAAAAAGTACCAAAAGATCGTATTCATTTTGAATTATTCAATACTGGTGGTGCGCCCGTAAAACGAAAAGAGATTGCCGAGAAATTTAGTGGTAAAGTGTCTGATGTAACGATCCTGGAAGGTGGTATTACGACGAATTTTAAAATTGCGCAAGGCTCCGATAATTTATTGGATGCGGCGATGAAAAATAATGCGGATCTTCCTTATGCTTGTAAAGGTGGCGTTTGCTGTACTTGCCGTGCTAAATTAATTGAAGGCGAAGTAGAAACATTGGTAAACTACGGACTGGAAGAAGAAGAGATTAAGGCCGGTTATATTTTAACTTGTCAGGCGTTGCCAATTTCGGAGAAGGTGGTCGTGGATTTTGATGTTTAAAGAATGTTGAATATCGAATGATGGTTATAGAATATTGAATTTGCGCTTTAACGTCCTTATTATTCTTATTAATGACGCAATTGAAATAAGTAAATAGCAATTTGTTTGACACAAAAGTTTCTTTTTTCGCAGGTACCCAAAATTTTTAAAAATATAGTATTATGAAAAATATAAAAGATCAAGAAGCAGCTTTTCAGGCGAGAATTGACGCCGGAGAAAAAATCGAGCCCAAGGATTGGATGCCCGAAAAATATCGAAAAACGCATATTCGCCAAATTTCTCAACATGCACATTCAGAAATTGTAGGTATGCTACCGGAAGGAAACTGGATTACGCGGACGCCTACCCTACGACGTAAAGTGGGTTTGCTGGCCAAAGTACAGGACGAAGCGGGCCACGGACTCTATCTCTACAGTGCTGCCGAAACGCTCGGTATCAGCCGTGACGAATTGTTCCATCAACTACATACGGGTAAAGCAAAATATTCCAGCATCTTTAATTATCCGACGATGACCTGGGCAGATATTGGAGCGATTGGCTGGCTCGTAGATGGCGCCGCTATTATCAATCAGGTGATGCTGACCCGTACTTCTTTTGGTCCTTACGCGCGGGCGATGGTGCGGATTTGTAAAGAAGAAAGTTTTCACCAAAGACAAGGATACGAAATCATGCTAACGCTTTGCCAGGGTACGCCCGAACAAAAAGCAATGGCACAGGATGCACTCAACCGCTGGTGGTGGCCGTCGCTGATGATGTTCGGTCCTCGCGACGAAGAATCACCAAACACGGAGCAATCGGTCAAATGGAAAATTAAACGTAAAACCAACGATGAGCTGCGTCAGCAATTTATCGACATTACCGTACCACAAGCCGAAGTACTCGGAATCACCATTCCCGATCCGGACCTTAAATGGAACGAAGAACGCCAGCATTATGACTTCGGAGAAATCAACTGGGACGAATTCTGGCAAGTAGTAGAAGGTAATGGTCCTTGTAATAAAGAACGGTTACAGGCAAGAAACGATGCGTGGAACAACGGAGCATGGGTACGGAACGCGGCGAGAGCGCACGCGGAAAAGCGAGCAGAACAGAAGAAGGTTGCTGAGGCTATTTAATTGTCTAGTTATTTAATCGTTTACTTTAAAATTACTTTGTTTTATATCAGAACATTGATGATCCTCTTTAAAAACTGATCAACTAATTAACTGATACAACTGATTAACTGATACACTAACTAACTAAAAAACATGAAAGGTAATCCAATCTGGGAAGTATTTATCCGTAGTAAAAATGGCTTAGAACACCGACACGTGGGTAGTCTGCATGCCGAAGATGCCAAAATGGCGATGGAAAATGCGCGGGACGTCTATACACGTCGGCAGGAAGGTGTGAGTATTTGGGTGGTAGAAAGCAAACATATTACGGCTTCTAATCCCAGTGAAAGTGGGGAGATGTTTGATCCCGCGAAAGATAAAGCCTATCGGCATCCAACGTTTTATGATTTACCGGATGAGTTGGAACATATTTAATTGATGTGCGGATTGTTTGATGTGCGGATTGTTTGATGTGCGGATTGTTTGATGTGCGGATTGTTTGATGTGCGGATTGTTTGATGTGTGGGTTGATTGATGTGTGGGTTGATTTACTGTAGATTTTTAAAATTGAGATTATTATGGAAAACAAGAATAAAAGTTTGATAGATTATTTGTTGATATTGGGAGATAACTCTTTGATTTTAGGTCATCGGTTGTCGGAGCTTTGTGGTCACGGACCGAGTCTGGAAACGGATATTGCGCTGACAAATATCTCACTGGATCTGTTTGGGCAGGTGCGGAGTTATTTTCAGTACGCCGCAGAATTGACGGGTGGAGATTCCACCGAAGACACTATTGCCATGAAACGAATGGATCGGGAATACCGGCATACCTGGTTAGTCGAACAGCCCAATAAGGATTTTGCTTACGTAATTGGACGTCAGTTTTTATTTGATGCATTTCATTTACCTTTATTGGAGCAACTAGTTAATAGCAAGGACGAGATGATTGCGGCGGTGGCTGCTAAATCCATTAAAGAATCCAGATATCATTTGCGATTCTCTTCTTCCTGGATGGAACGACTTGGTGATGGTACCCAAGAAAGTCACCAACGAATGCAATCGGCGATTAATGATCTTTATCCTTTTACTTATGAGTTTTTTGAAGAAACAGAAACGGAAAAATTAATATTCGAAGCAGGAATCGGGGCTGATTTAAAAGTCATTGAATCCACTTATCGCCAAACTGTAAAAGATGTTTTTGCGAAAGCAAATCTGGAAATCCCAACGGCACCCGCCAGAAAAACAGACGGAAAAAAAGGAATCCATTCCGAGCAACTTGGCTTTATCCTCGCCGAGCTGCAGTTTATGCAACGTGCCTATCCCAACATGACATGGTAGCCGCAGACCTTCGATCATTACCCGTGCCCGTTCAAGAGGCGTTACTGGAAATTTCCGATCCGGAGATTCCGGTTTTATCGATTATGGATATGGGCGTAGTACGCGAAGTAAGCTTGACCGATCAGCATGTACACATCAAACTGACGCCTACCTATTCGGGTTGTCCCGCTATGGATATGATGGCCGTGGATATTAAACGAGCTTTAGAAAAAAGAGGATACACCGCTACCATAAAATTAGTCCTCGCTCCAGCCTGGACGACCGATTGGATCACTCCTTCCGGACGGGCTGCGCTCGAAGCTTACGGAATCGCCGCTCCACTCGACCCACTGTCTGACAAATATGCGTTAATCGACGGCAAGCGAGTCGTAAAATGTACCCAATGTGGTTCTACCAATACTAAGATGGTAAGTCAATTTGGTTCGACGGCGTGTAAAGCACTTTTTCGGTGTGAAGATTGTCTGGAGCCTTTTGATTATTTTAAGTGTTTGAAATAGAAGATGCTTCTTGCCGTTTGCTAGGGTGTTCAATTGATGAAAAAAACTTCTGTTCTTTTGTAATGTAATTTGCTCCAAGATTTTTGCTTTTCTTTATTCTTTCTGTTCATTTTTTTTGCAGAAAAAAAAACGAAACCTGCCTGCGTTCCGCAGGAAGGCAGACTCAAGGTCGGAGGCTTTGTCGAAACGTGAAATTTTTTGTTCATTAATAAAATTTTATCAAGAAGAAATTTCCATAAAATCGAGATTTAACTTTCAAAGTTCACAGAAGAAATTTTTCGCACTTGTCGAGTACATTGAACACCCTAGATTTGCTGCTTGCTATTTGCTTCCTTCTAACGCGATAGAAGAGGGCAAGCAGCAAAAAACATAGTAAGAAAAAGATATATTTTACCTCAAACCCAATTTTTAGCTATTAATTCACGAAAATAAAAATACTAAAAAAAAGCGATTATAAGATCATCTAATAGGACTATACAGCCAAGTGTGTCATTTGGCATCCCGCACCTTGTGTTCCTCCCTGATTGGGGAGGCAGGCCTGAAGGAAAGCTCCTGCGCTGACACACTTTATGGGACACTCCCCATCTAATCTTTTATCAGGGATTTGGAGGTACATTTAGATTCAATCATTTCTTCCACCTGATTAACGTAAATTTCGTCAAACAACCGAACGTAGGTATCGGAACTTTTAATTCCCTTTCTGACTTTTTCAAGTGCTATTTCCAGGTTTTGACAGGCCGTTACAATTCCCAGTTCTATCTCAGCCAATCCTTTATAGTAAATTGACTCTGAGCTACCCTCCCAATCTTCGATGGCCAGGTTGTAAAATTCGATGGCCTCTGATGGTCTGTTCAACAGATGTAAAGTTCGTCCGGTTTGAAAATATATTTGATAAGGTACCGAACCTTCTCCATTTTCTTTGCTTTCATGATCAATAGCGGATTTAAATAATTTCAGCGCTTTTGGATAATTGCCTTTTTGTTTATAACACAATCCTTTTGCGTATAAAATATTATCGTCGCCAACGTAATCAATAAAATTGGTCGTACTATCCAGTCGTTCAAGATAAAATAGTGCCTTATCGTAGTCTCTGTAATAATAGAGCAAACACCAGCCAAAATAGCCATCTACATTTGCCGGATCCAGATCGGCTGCTTTATTTAAATATCTTATGGCCTCATCATAATTACCATTTTTTGTATTTTGAATAGAGCAAATACGATATAGGTCCGCACTAATTCCGTCAAGGTTTTCTAATGATTCTTCCACCAATTTAGTTCCGCTCTCTTCGTACCCGTAGGGCAATAATTGAAGCCCCAAAACACCTTTCGCACCGTAATAATATTGTTTGTTAAAAAATAAAAATAAGACAATCAGGGTAAGGAATGCTAATAACGGGTACAACAATAAACGTCTAATCCATTTCATCATTTTGGTAGAATTTCTATAATGTGCCCCTTCTCTATTCTGAACGACAAAAAGCCATGACTATTACAAGGATTTCCATCATCATCAACACCCGCTTTCCAGTCCGATAATTCGGAAACACTTTCCATTAGCTGTATTTTAATAGAGTCGTTTAATTGAGTTTGAATATAATTTGTATCATATTCTTCGTAATGTAAATCTCCAATATCTCCGTGACAATTCACTTTGAATCTCACTTTGGCGATTCCATTATTATCTGTGTTGGGAATCATCCATTTCTCTTTAATCTCCTTGTCAATTTTATAAATCTCCCCCTTGTACGTCAATCCTGTATAATAATAGGGCATTACTCTTAGACCAAAACCACAAAGTTCAAAGTCTGCCTTTTTCTGGTGGCAGGAAAATAGTAAAGCAATTACAGTTATTAGTATAACTTTTTTCATATGTAATTTAAACGAACGATCAGTCACGATAGTTTAGTAAAGTTGATCTCAAATCTATTCATAAATTCTCTTCCTTAAATAATTAATAAAAAAAAATGTAAAACTTTTATGGAATTTGGCGATTCCGAGCATCTTAGTATCGACCCGTAAGCAATCGGTACTATTTTCCGATTTGCCGCAGAGACGTTTGCGAAAAAATTATTGGTTTCTCTCCTTAGGGGTCGCGTCCTGCGACCCGGTCTGGATGGCCACTGCTTTGCCTCTTCTCAACGCAGCGGCTAGGAGCGAGACATTGGGCCTCGCGCAGGGGGTGGGAAAAGCAAGCCCGCCCTGCGGGCTTGCTATGTCAATTTTCCTCTCTTTTCCTCTTGTCCTTTAAAATTTCACTCCTTTTCAAAAATCAGAACTAATTATCTCTTCAAATCTGATTAATTTTACGCCCATCAAATGATTTCTTAATTATAAATTTTTATTAGTCAATGGTTCGGTAACTTTTAATTTTGAGATGAGTGAATTATAAATTTAGCTAGTTAGCCCGTTTGCTGGTTAGCTAGTTAGCTTCTCTCATACGTGAAATACGATAAAGGGAAGCCAACTAGCCAACAGGCAAACCAGCT
>CALLPK010000026.1 GCA_938015415.1 uncultured Saprospiraceae bacterium | reverse complement strand
ACCCATTGTTCGGTAGTAATTGCAAAACTGTGGGCTGTTTCAGCGGGGCCAGAGCTAATCAGGAAACCGTTGAACGTGGTCGAATTTCCGGTCCAGAAATCAACGTGTAAAAAATCCATTTCAGAAACATCAATGGCATTCCCCAGGACAATTCCCTGATAATTTAGATTCTCGTATTTTAAGGTATTGTTACCCTCAACATCCACTTCGGTGACCACGGTTGCTTGTCCCCAATCCGGATTTAAATCTGTTCCGGCAATATTGGTATAATTATCACTAAAGACAGAAATTACTTCTGCATCCGGTAAGCTTGGAGTTGGTGCAGCTACGGTAGGTTCACTGGCTGGTTCAATAACAACTTCCTCACATTCATCTCCAAGGATAATTTCATCAAAATAATGGACGGTTTCCGTATCCTTAGGCCCCTGGAAATCAAAAAATAAAACAAAACGATCAAATTTATCACTATCGCCAGAAGAAAAAGGAAAACAAAGTTCCTCCCATTCGTTGGCCACGGTCGTCTCAGCGGTTACTTCTGCGCTAATCGCCCCGTCGGCACTATCTTCCATTTTTAAATTTATTAACTGTCCCGCCGCGGGAGAATAGATTTTAACGATAACCCCTTGATTACTGGAGAGATCTACTTTATCAGATAAGTCAAAGAAAAATCCCGCCCAGGGTTCTAACCCTGCCATCTGGGTTACCCTGATTGCTTTTTCAGAAGCATTGATTCCGCCAGTATCCGGATTATCGGCCTGCTCAACGGAAATCGTTCCTGCTAGCTCACCAAAAACGGTGTACTCGGGACCTTCACATTCAAATTCGATGGCCTCATCCGCATTCAACTCCGGCATTACGATTAGAAAAACACAGGCTCCGGTCGTATCCGGCGCTGGCGGAACATAGGCAGATGGAGGAGGAATATCATCCTCTTTACTACAAGAAGACAAGAGAGAAATGGTGATACTGAAAAGTACCAATAGCAGAAAACTGGGAATAAAATTCTGCTTTCCAAAATATAAATTGCTCTTTTTCATTATATAAATTTTGTAAATGGTTTTGTTAGTATTGAAACAAGTCTTTGGGTGTTTGGTTTGTTGGTTATTTGTTGAATCGTTGAATCGTTGAATTGTTGAATTGTTGAATTGTTGAATTGTTGAATCGTTGAATCGTTGAATCGTTGAATCGTTGAAAATTATAGTTTTTAAATTACCGAAAATTATTTAAAAAACTGGAATCTTTTTAGGATGTTCTATCATTATATAACAAGAAATCTACTAATCAACCAATCCGCACATCTACTAATCCACTAATCCACTGATCCACTGATCCACTAATAAAACTAATTCACTAATCATACCCCTCATTCTGCGGATAACTCGGTCCCAACAAATCGATCTGTTGTGGAGGGATTGGCCAGTTTTCCATGTATCGCTGTAAGATCACCTTTGGATTTCCTTCGGGATAAGACTCATTCATATTATCATTGTTCATATGGTCCAGTAGAAACTCATATAATAAGCCCGTTCTTTTTAAAGTATACCATCGCTGTCCCTCAAAAGCTAATTCGCGAGCTCTTTCGTCCAGGATCGCTTGTAGATCAACGGTCGTGACAGATGCTGCATTTGCTCTGTTTCTAACAATATTTACATAATCTATTGCTTTCGCATTATTTCCAAGATTCAGGTACGCTTCCGCACCAATTAAATAAGTTTCGGCCAAACGATAGACCATGATATTTTTATAATGATTCCGATCGGTTGGTTCTGCCTCTTCGTCCAAAAATTTAAGAACGCCAGGATTTTGTCTCAGGTAATAGAGCATAAATTCATTTTGGTCCGTTTCAGAATTTTCGTATAAATCTAAAGGATCACCGATATTTTTTCCGGCGGGCAGGGTTTCTTCATCGTTATATTCATAATCAAAAATATAATACGTACCATTCTTTCGATCATCGTTTGGATCTTCGTTTAAAAGATCAATAGCGTAATCATTCAGCGATAAAAATCCTACTCCGGCACCGCCGTTTTCTACGGAATGTACACATCCGGGAGCGGCGTGATATTGTGAAACAACATTCCAGTTTAAAATATGCTCTCCTCCCCCACCGATGGTTTCTCTGGCAAAAATGGAAGTAAATAAAGTTTCTGAATGATCTAGATCTCCGGCAAAAACTTCTGCGGTAGTCGGTACTAAACTATGGAAACCACTGTTAATAATCGAATCTGTCTGGGCGGCAGCTTCCGGCCAATCTTCTTCCCACATCGCTACTTTGGCGCGAATATGTCTGGCAGCCCCCTGGGTAAATCGTCCGTATTGCGCCGAAGAATAATCCAGATTAGCAATGGCAAAGTCCAGATCACTTTTTAATAAGGTAAATATTTCTTCTACTGAAGATTTGTCGCTGGGTACCTCAAAAGCATTCTCTGGCGTAGTCGGTTCGGTGGTTACAAAGATGTTATTGAATTGTCGGTATAAAGAGAAAAACGAATTGGCTCTCATACATTTTGCTTCCGATAAAATCTGATTTCTTCTATCTTCCTCAATATCTTCCAGACTTTCTGCAGCCTGAATAATAGCATTGGAGCGATCCACAATTTTATAAAAATGAATCCAGTATTTATTAATTCCGGACTCGGTACCAAAGTCACCATTACTGGCGCCCCAAAGCAAACGACTGTAAAGAGAGATTTCACCCGTAATTCCAACCCCAAGGTCTCCCTTCGCCTGAAGAATTAACGGATAGGCACCGTTCAAACTATTGTCTTCGTAGATTTGCCGGTTTAAAGTATACAGACCTACCACGGCAGATTCCAGCCCTTCCGGAGTCGAGTAAAGAAAATCTACCGAAGTATCCGAAAGTAATTCATCCCGCAAAAAATCATCCCCACACGAAGTGAACATTAAAGCCATGATCAGAATGAAAATACTTTTCGTAACTGTTCAGCCCAAATGAGAGCTGGTTAAGGTATATGTTATAGAATTTTCCATAAACAAGTTGTTCAATGCATCAAAGACATTGATGTTTTGTTTACGAGCCGTGACGATAAAGCTTCGAATTCTAGTAAAAATTT